>JBCCDL010000894.1:0-2691 GCA_039030815.1 Cyanobacteria bacterium P01_A01_bin.83
ACTTAACAACGCATTGACTTTATCTTTCATAGAAGCTTAAAAAATATAGTCATTCTAAATAAAAACCATATATAAGACTAACAGAGATAGAATTAGCTCTACTCCTACTAACAAATAACAACTAACAGTCTTAACCAGTTAATTTTATTTATATCGACTTACTTACTAAGCATCAATAACTATTGAACTAACAGGTTTAGCACAACAGGTCAGAATTGCACCTGGTTCCAAATCTCCTAAAGCCTCATAATCTTCTTCGTAGGTTACTTCTCCTTTTAAGACTTTAGCAGTACAGGTACCGCAAGTACCAGCTCGACAACTATTTTCAATCTCAACTGATGCTTTATCTGCTGCATCTAAAATATAATCATTTTCGCTACACAAAGATTCCTTCCAAGAGTTAGCAAAGAATACTTTAGTGGTAGTAGAACTAGTAGACTTTTCTTCAGGTGGGGCTGGGGCTGTTTCTGACTCAATTGTAGGCTCGTCAATAACGATACCATCTTTTAATTTGGCATTGAAGCGTTCAATTAATAGATCACGGAGGTTAGTTTTGATGTCATCGAGCGCCACCCCCTTATTTACTAAGGTTCCTAACTCTGCTCCCTTACCAACCTTTCCCCCAACAAAAATCTTGGCTCCCTCTACAGCTTTTCCATCTTGACGTACTTTTGTTCCCATTAGACCGATGTCTCCTGCTTGAGGCTGTCCACAGGAATTAGGGCAACCTGTCCAATGCAGACGCACCCGTTGAGGAATATCTAGTTCCCGATCAAGTTCCTGAGCCAATTTTAAAGCCCTTTGTTTGGTCTCAATTAAGGCAAAATTACAGTAACGCGCCCCTGTACAGGAAATAACTGAGCGGGTTAAAGTGTTGGGACTAATTGTAAATTGTTCTAGTAAAGGTTCACTCAAAAAAGTGTCGACGTTTTCATTAGCGATATGGGGAATAATGGCGTTTTGCTCTACAGTTAAGCGAATCTCTCCATTGCCATATACTTCAGCAAGTCTGGCTAATTCAAACATCGGTTCTGCTGCCAAACGACCCATGGGAACATGCAAACCCACATAGCTATATCCAGGTTGCTTTTGCCGATGGACTCCTAAATGGTCTTTTTTATCCTGAGTAATTTCATCTTTTGGGGCTGCATCAGCTAGTGGTTGACCAAGCTCTTTTTCCAGCTCGGCGCGGAATTTCTCTACTCCCCAAGTTTCCACTAGCCACATCATGCGTGCTTTGGGTCTACTAGCCCTTAGACCTTCTTTAGCACCATTCTCGGTATACACAGTCAAAACAGCGCGAGATAGATCTACTACAGCTTCATCAGTAGCTGGCACCCAAACTCCTAGAGGAATGGACTCAGCACAACGTTGGGCAGATAGATATCCCCCCACCAAAACGTTGAAACCTAACACGCCATCTTTATAAGCGGGTATAAAAGCCAGGTCGTTTAACTCGGCGTGAATCGAGTTATCTCTCGCCCCTTCGATCGCAATATTAAATTTGCGTGGTAAATTACTAAAGGAGTAGTTACCTTCTCCATTGTTGGTAATCATGTCTTGAACTTTTTGATTCATGACACGGGTATCAACCAACTCATCAGGATCAATGCCAGCTACTGGAGAGCCTGTAAGATTACGGACATTGTCCATCCCCGACTGGATACTGGTTAAACCCACTTCTTTAAATCGAGCAAAAATATCGGGAATATCCTCTAAGCGTATTCCCCGTAGCTGAATATTTTGGCGAGTAGTAATATCCGCTGTTCCTTCATCACCATAGCGTTCAATTGCACTTGCTAAAACTCGCATTTGCTCGCTAGTTAACACCCCGTTAGGAACCCGCATTCTGAGCATAAATTTCCCTGGGGTCACTGGTCGATAGAAAATACCCATCCACTTGAGACGAGTTTCTAAATCTTGCTTATCAACAGCTTCCCAGCCTATTTTAGCAAAATGCTCTAACTCATGCTTAACGTCCAGACCATCTTTAGCGGCTTTGACCTTCTCGACTTTATTAAGTTTGATTTTAGTATCGGATTCAGCAGTCATAAGTAAAATCTTGATAGTGGATTTGATTAAAACAAGAGCGCAAAATTGAAACCAAGAGCTTGGATCAAAAGGTAGAGAGCATTCTGGTGAGCTGGGACAATTTTTGGAATCTAAACAATAGATAATAAAACCATTTCTATTGTTTGACTTTAGATGAAATCATTAGTCGGCTAACGTTTTGAGGATTCCCCGCAACTACTCCTATTAAAATTAAGATTATGTAGATTCGTTTAAATAAATTGTATTTCTTGTTACAAAAAGCTGAAGATGATTTCATTAACGCATAATACGTATCCTAAAACAGCATCATTAACAAGAGTGAAAAACCTGAAAAATATAGCTTTGCTAAAAATAATGAAGCTACTTTAACAAATAAGTCGTTCTAGTTAATTTTGGAGTTGATAATCAAAATTATGGAGCATTGTTAACCAAAAGAAGTTCCTTTATGAGCAAACTAAAAGCAAATAATTTAGAAAGTACTAAATCCGAAATTAAGACTGAAGCTATCCTCACAGGGGCGATGAAAGAATTTCTAGCCAATGGATATGCCGCCACCAGTATGGACAAAGTAGCCAAAACAGCCCAGGTTTCTAAGGCGACAGTTTATAGCCACTTTGGCGACAAAGAGAGTTTGTTTAG
>JBCCDL010000895.1:0-2682 GCA_039030815.1 Cyanobacteria bacterium P01_A01_bin.83
CTTTAGAGGAATACAGTCAATGTCTAATGTATCCAAAGTTCTGGCAACGACAAAATCAACCAAATCTTCAATTGTTTTAGGATGATGATACCAAGCGGGAATTGCAGGCACAATCTTGACTCCAGCTTCGGCTAAAGTAGTGAGATTACGTAAATGAATCAAGCTTAGGGGAGTCTCTCTAGGTACCAACACCAAAGGTTTTCCTTCTTTGAGCTGGACATCTGCTGCTCTTTCTAAAAGATCTGAACTCAAGCCTGCGGCAATTTTTGCCACAGTACTCATGCTACAGGGGATAATCACCATACCCAAAGTACGAAAAGAGCCACTGGCAATATTATCTCCTACATCTCCCCAACGGTGACAATTTAGAGTACCTGCTGAGGGAATTCCAGCCTTTTCACGCCAAAAAATTTCTTGCTCATTGGGTTCAGAGGGCATGCGAATTTGCTCTTCTGCCTGCCAAACCATGTATGTAGCGCGTGAAGCTACCAGCTCTATGGTATATTCCGCCGCCAGTAAATATTTAAGAGCGCGGACAGCATAAATTAGCCCTGAGGCACCACTAACGCCGATAATCAGGGGTCTGGTCTTATGATATTGATTCAATTAAATTAGTCCTTCAAATTCCAACTCCTCGATCATCTGTAAACCACGAGGATCGCCGACCTTGAGGATAGCACTTCTGGCGTCATCTTTAACGCCAAAATCATCATCTTCTACTAAAGACTCAATCAAAGCATCGATCGCAGTAGCATAAACAACGTTAGAAGGTAGCTCACGACACAGTTGCCCAATTGCCCAAGCACAGTTACTACGGACAGCGGAGGTAGGATCGCGTCTTAATCCTTGAATCAGGGGAGGAATAGCAGCAATAATATCTTCATACTCTAGAGGAGCAATTTGAGCCAAACCACTAGCTGCCCATAATCTTACTGCGGAAATATCAGTTTTTAAGGCATGAAGCAATGGTTGGAGGGCACGACGGTCTTTACTATTGCCCAACGCCCAAACTACCCCCTTGCGGACATAACCATTTAAATCATTAGCTAATAGTTTAATTAATGGTTCAACGGCAGTAGCATCGGTATTACGCCCCAAAGCATAACCAGTACTAACTCGCACCAAAGGGCAAACGTCATCCAATAATTCAATTAATAACGGAATAGAGCGACTATCTGATAGCTCGCAAAACGCTCTTGCTGCCGTCATTTTGTCTTTAGGGATATCAGATTTTAACAGCTCTAACATGCGTTCAGGGTCAGGAGGCGGAATTTGGGCAGTGGATTCTGCCGAATCAATCTGATCTAGAGGACTGCTTAATTCAGCTTCAATTAAACTTAGTTCATCATTTTTCATTATTATTCTGGGTCACTCTATTACTATTTTGATTCGGTGCGGGTTGTTAAAATCTTATATTTTACGTTTTTTTGTCCTTCCATACTACTACTTGGTCAGTGAGCAGTGAACAATTAACAGTCAACAGTCAACAATTAACAATTAACGGGACTTTGACAATTTTTACCTATCAAAAAGGGGTGAAAGCCTTGCCAGACGGCGAATTTACCTCAAAGAGGTAAATTCGCCTGAAACCCAGATATATTAAGGAACTAGCTATTTTGAAGTTAAACTATTGATATATAAGGCTTTCACCCCTTTTTGAACCTAGTTTTCTGTCAAAGTCCCGTTAACAATTAACAGTCATTAGTCATTAGTGATTGATAACTTAAATTCATCCCATCCTCAGTAATTATTTTTCACTAGCCTGGATAGTTGAGAAAGCATCTTTTGCCGCTGCTTGTTCTGAGGCTTTTTTAGAACGACCATAACCTTTTCCCAGATAACGCTCTTGAAGCCAAACCTCAGCTACAAAGAGAGTTTCAGGTTGAAAAGTTTTGTTTTTATTGACCTGGTATTTAGGTAAAATCTTGTATTTTCGCTGAGTCCATTCTTGCAAGGCATCTTTATAGTTAAAGCGAGCAGGATCATTGCGTACCACTTCAGCCTTATCGGTTAATGAGCGATCCAACCAAGGACGAATCAAATCCATGTTATTAGTACTCAGATAGAGAGCACCCAAAAGTGCCTCAAAAGCATCAGCCAACCAAGACTGTCTACCCGCTTGATTGCCTGTTGCATTGCCACCAATTAAAAGATAAGGCTCAATGCCAAAACTATCAGCCAACTCGGCTAAAACGCGATCGCTCACCACAATTGAACGAATTGCGGCAAATTCCCCCACTGGCTCATCAGGATACTTCTCTAACAACAATTCAGCAGTTATCAACCGAATCACAGAATCACCTACAAACTCAAGCTGTTCATAATTGTGAGTACGGGAAATGCTGGGGTGAGTTAGCGCCAAATCGAGTAAGGCAAAATTAACTGGGGCGTTAGCAGGTAAACCTAGCTTTTGAATTAATATTTTTAGTTGTTTTTGTCGTCTAGGGTCTTCCATGTAATTTTGTAGGGAATGAGAAAGAGAGAGTTAGAACATAAGCCGGATTCTGTTCTCAAATCAAAGTTAATTGAATTTGAGGGTAGTTATCTATCTGGGATATTTGTTACCAAACACCTCATGCGGTTCACCTAAATCGGGACTGGAAAAAGACCAACCATAATCCCTTCGACCTTGCTCCCAACTGGGGTTTACCGAGCCAGTACCTCACGATACTGCTGGTGCGC
>JBCCDL010000896.1:0-2680 GCA_039030815.1 Cyanobacteria bacterium P01_A01_bin.83
CTGAAGTTGCTCCCTCTAACCTAAACAGAGGTGATAACCGCAGCGGATAAGTTGTGTATTGATGATGGCAAATTGTTTGACAAGCAGAATTAGTCTTCAACTCTAACTCTAAATGATGTTGATACTTCAAACTCGTCATATAATGTCAGATTCACCAGCTTAATTCTATTTCCCCTATAACCTTATAATTTTTAATAAGTTAATGTCGAGGGAAAACTCATGCGTCTTGTACCTTGAGATGACGCTCGACTCTTTAACAAAACATCGCTACGCGATACCTTGCAATTCTATGAGCTTTGTTTTAAGATTAAAATTATCATGAAAGTAAATTAACAATAAATGCTTCGAGTAGTCAAAGTACGAATCTATCCAAATGAACATCAGAAAGTATCCTTAGCTAAGGCTTTTGGTACTACTCGTTGGATCTGGAATTATTTTCTGGCTTTGACTAATCAGACCTACAAAGAAACAGGCAAGGGGATCGCAAAGTACGACATGATTAAGCGATTACCCTCTCTTAAAAAACAAGAAGAAACAGAATGGCTGAAAGAAACCTACTCCCAATCTCTTCAGTCTGTATGTCTTAACTTGAGCAGAGCATTCGTTAACTTTTTTGAGAAACGAGCTAAATACCCTCGATTCAAATCTAGGGATGGGAAACAATCATTAATCTATCCACAGAATGTTAAATTATCAGAGAATAAAATCTATTTTCCCAAGCTTGATTGGATAGATGCAGTCGTCCATCGACCAATTGAAGGAAGTGTTAGAACCGTAACCATAACTAAAAACAGCGCAGAACAATACTATGCTTCAGTGATGTTTGAAGACGGGCAAGATTTACCCAAGCCAAATAGTGAAGGTAAGTCTATCGGGATCGATCTGGGTTTAATCCATTTTTGTATTACCAGCGACGCTCAAAAGTTTAATAACCCTAGATGGTTCAAAAAGCATTTTGCTAATCTCAAAGCCAAACAACAGCAACTATCAAGAAAGAAAAAAGGGAGCAATAATAGAAATAAATCTAGGCTCAAGGTAGCTAAGATACATAATAAAATTACTCGCTGTCGATCTGATTTCCATCACAAGCTATCGCGAAGAATAGTGAACGAAAATCAAGTTCTAGTGTTGGAAAATCTCGCAATTAAGAAGCAGCTTGCGGAGCAAGCAAGCGACGCTAGTCGCGTCTTCGAGCTTCGCTCGTGCGTCAAGAACCACAATTTAGCCCAGGCAATTAGTCAGGTTGGATGGGGTCAATTCTGTACCATGCTCAAATATAAAGCAGAGCAAGAAGGAAAAATATATTTAGAAGTAGATAGATTTTTTCCATCAAGTAAAACTTGTCACGTATGCCTAAATCAAATTGGTAGTCTACCACTTGAGGTTAGGAATTGGACTTGCTCTTTCTGTAATACAAGTCACGATAGAGATGTTAATGCAGCAATTTCTCTTCGAGATGAGGGTCTTCGACTACTGGCTTCAGGAACTGGAGCGCAGAGCCTATCGGCTCAAGTCGCGTCTAGCGACGCTTGGGCGGTACTCCGCCCTGCGCCTATTGTCCAGATGTCAGACCGAGTCGTGGAGGACGCAAGAAGTCCACTACTCGGCAATCTGCTGGATAGGAAGCTGCACCCCCTTGTGGGTGCAGTAGTTCACTCTCCTTGGGGAAAACGTTCCCATAAATCTGTTCCCTGTCTCAAACTTTGATGATTGCCCTCACCTAAGATTAAATGATCCAATAAGGGAATATCTAAATATTGTGAACCTTGTAATAACTGTTCCGTTAGATAGATATCTTCAGCAGAAGGTTCCAAATTTCCCGAAGGATGATTATGAGCAATGATTAACTTAGTTGCTCCCTGACGTACGGTTTCCCGAAAGATTTCACGAGGATGGATTAAAGTCTCGGTAGCCGTACCAATAGTTAAAATTTTGGTAGCCAACAAGTAATTTTTAACATCAAGCATCAATACAGCAAAACGCTCTTGATTCTGCCACATCAGATCATGACTTAAAACTGCCGCCGCCGATGCAGGACTGTCTACAGTTACCCTTTCATGTGGTTTGAACTGAAAGGTACGTTTTCCTAATTCAACTGCGGCAATGATTGTCGTAGCTTTTGCAGGTCCAATTCCTGGGATTGCCATTAACTCACGGGGATTAACATCTCGCAAAACATCCAGAGGCGCGCGTCTATGTTTACCTAACTCTTGCAATATATGCTGTGCTAAACCAATTGCCGATAAATTACCGCGAGATTGCCCTGTACCCAGTAAAATAGCAATCAATTCTGCTTCAGATAGATTTTTTGCCCCTACCGCCATCAATCTTTCACGGGGTCGTTCACTGACAGGTAAATCAGCAATTCTCAAGCGATAAGTCATAATTGTTTGCACAAAACTAAATCTTTGTAAGACAAATATAACTGATGTAATACCGTAATGAGATTAACCACCGCTAATTTTTAATCAGCTCAACTCCATCTTTGCCATCAAGCTCGCTAAAGTATACCTTGACCTTTTCTTCAGATGCTGTCGGCAGTTTTTTGCCAATAAAGTCAGGATGAATTGGTAATTCACGACGCCCTCTATCTACTAAGACTGCTAATCTAATCAATTCTGGTCTACCATACTCAGTCACTGCATTGAGCGCAGCGCGGATAGTACGACCTTTATAAATA
>JBCCDL010000897.1:0-2672 GCA_039030815.1 Cyanobacteria bacterium P01_A01_bin.83
CTGTACCAACTGTGCCAAGAATAATTACCGAATTTCTAGCAGCGATCGCATTACAAACTGTATTAAATCAAATGGATAGCTTGTCTTTTTTCTGCTCAAAAATGCCCGAACCATAGCACTTTGCATAATTTAGATTGCTATAAGCTTGAAAGACGCGCACTCTGGAAGAGGCTTATTATTGTAAATACAACAACAAGAAGCTAAAAGCTGAGAATATATAAATACACATCAACATCGTTAAAAATGGCTATTGAAGATTTTCCTGAATCTATTGAAGTTAACAATCGTCCTAGAGGGCAGATAGGACTATTAACTATCTTACGCCTGGGCTTATTTAATATGGGACTAGGTTTAATGGCAGTACTCACTCTTGCAGTATTAAACAGGGTAATGATTAGTGAATTAGGTATTCCAGCAACCATTACAGGTGGAATTTTAGCTACTTCTTTATTTGTTGCTCCTGCAAGAGTCTGGTTTGGTCATTTATCGGATCACAAACCTTTATTAGGTAAACATCGCACCAATTATGTGCTTTTGGGAACAGCAATCTTTGGTTTAGCAGTATTTTTAGCTGTAAAAATGGTATGGCAACTAGGGGCAGTTGTAGAAGCAAATAACGGTTGGATATGGAATAGTCAGACCATTGGCTGGAGTGCCTTGCTAGCTTTAGCTATGGCAATTTATGGTGTAGCAGTAAGCTGTAGTTCTACTCCTTTTACGGCTTTATTAGTTGATATTACTGAAGAAGAAACACGTTCTAAGTTAATTGCGATCGTCTGGTCAATGTTGATGGTGGGTATTGTAATTGGTGGAGTTTCAGGCAGTATTATTTTCAAATCAATTGAGAAGGAAGGAATTGCCGCAGGTAATATTCCACTAGATACACTACAGCCGCCGATTGATAATGTATTTAGTCTTGTTCCTTTTATAGTTTTAGCTTTAGCTGCGACCGCCACTTGGGGAATTGAAAAAAGATATTCTCGTTTTAAACAAAACCTTGAGACTAAAAGAGAAGAAGATATTGGTATTGGTCGCGCAATTAAAGTTCTTACTACCAGTCGTCAAACAGGCATTTTCTTTGCTTTCTTGTCTATTTTAACCATTGCTTTATTTATGCAGGAGGCAGTATTAGAACCCTATGGTGGAGAAGTATTTGGCATGAGTATTGGTGAAACAACTCAACTCAATGCTTTTTGGGGAATAGGAATCCTACTGGGCTATAGTTTTACGGGGTTTTTAATTATTCCTGCTTTAGGCAAAAAATCCACTACCAGAATTGGCTGTATCTTGGTGGCATTATGTTTTGGCTTAATTATTTTAGCTGGCTTTACTCAACAGCCCAAAATATTACAATTCACCATGATCTTGTTTGGTATCGCCGCAGGTATGGCTACAGTGGGTGGTATTAGTTTAATGTTAGATTTAACTGCTGCTAAAAGTGCTGGAACCTTTATTGGGGCGTGGGGACTAGCTCAGGCAATGTCGAGGGGTGTTGCTACTCTGTTTGGAGGTATAGTTTTAGATCTGGGAAAAGGAATCTTCTCTAGTACTTTAATGTCCTATGGTCTAGTTTTTACCATTCAAGCCTTAGGGATGTTTTTGGCGATCGCTATTTTAAATCAGGTCAATATTGAAGAATTTAAAGAAAGTACAGGGAAGGCATTGACCACAGTATTAGAAGGAGATTTGGATGGATAAAGCATAATTTGTTAAGTATTCAAGAAATACGAGAATCTTTAGATAATTAATACATGCTGATAAAAGGAGATCTATTAAGCTCTTCAGGAAATAAATTAGCTAGAAAGAAATCGAGAGTAGTTGATTTTAAAAATCCTTGAAATACAGCAACAGTTCCAAAGCGAACTCCCGTAGATCTTTGTTCTGATAAAATTACCTCAATCTGTGGTTCGGTCAAAATTTCCGCCTGTTTAAGATAATAACCTAGTGCATATTTTTCTGGCTGAATCACTATTTTTGACCAATCTTGAACAAAGAAATCAGCAGTTTTAGGCTTAATTAAACCTTGCTGTGCCAAAATTTCACCAATACGTAAATTAGGATAGTTCTGCTGAGTCTGTAATGCAGATTTGATTTGATAAGAGGAAATTAAATCTGCTTCTCTTAATGTTTGCCCCAAAGTCTTTGTCTGAAGTGCTATGAGACGATTAATATCGAAATAGGCTTTGGGAGTTAAACGGTAAGATATCATAAGTGAATTTGAATTAAATTATAAATACTAATTAATTTGTATGGTGAATTAGTTTGGACTAAAATTAACAACGTTTGTGTAATTAGGTTGTGATTATATGTTCTGATTGTTATACAACGCTAAATATGTTTATAAACTATTGTACCCATAACTACTGTGATCCTTAGCATGAGGTAGCTGATTGATTTTTTCTATCATTAAGTTTAGATAAAACTTATTAGCTATGTTATGTATAACTCCCAAAATATAACTAAAGAAATTCGTAGACTTGAAGTTAATTTTCTAAATGTCAAAAAAGAAATAAAAACTCTGAAAAATAGAATTCGTGCCTATAAAGGATGGACAACCAGATATCGCAGACAACAAAAAGAACTGAAACAAGACAATTTGGCTATTGCTCAACAAAGAGATCGAGCAATTCAAGACTTGCAAGAATCACAAATTAAACAGCAAAACTTACTAA
>JBCCDL010000898.1:0-2671 GCA_039030815.1 Cyanobacteria bacterium P01_A01_bin.83
AATGACCTCTGTAGCCTGGTTGAGGATATCAATGCTCTCTGCTTCCTCAATCCAATGTTTGGATTCTAGTTCATCTTTTAACTGTTGCCAAGCGTCGTTACGGGGCCAAAAGTAATAGGCAGTTAAGGGACTAGTACCTTTACCTACTACCTGATCTACAGCGATCGCAACATTCTTATCTAACCACAATACTTTTAATTTAAACCTTGCTTCTGACTCCAATTAAGCCTCCGATAATTATTCAAAGAAATATTTTACATAGTTAACCGAGATTAATTATACATTAATCATTGATCATTTAACATTTAGCATTTGATGCGAGTATCATAATCGCTCTTACTCCATAAGAGTTTTAAAGTTTTGATGTTATACCAGTGAAATATAAATTTAGAACTGGAACACAATGACTCAATTTAAAATTACTGAAATAACTAAATTCTCTGGTCAGCTTAACGGACTTGAAATATTCGGACAAAAAATAGTTTTAGCAAGGGAAGATAAACAAGGAAGAAAAATATTTATCTACAATAAAAATAAGGTTGTCGAAATCAAAAATACCAAGGGAGCTTTTCCTCAGGTATCAGGAGATAATATGGTTTGGGCTGCCAAAGATTCAGATGGCGACCAAGAAATATTTTTTTATGACGGTAAAGAAACTATTCAGCTTACTGATAATGATGTTAACGATACCTTCCCCCAAATATCTGGCGATAATATAGTTTGGGGTTGGGATTCTGTTCTAGGGCTTGATAGTATTTATAGTAGAGAAATATTTCTATATAATGGACAGGATATTATTCAACTTACCGATAATAATCAATCTAATACATTTCCTCAAATATCAGGTAATAACGTTGTCTGGTCTGGTATAGATTCTAATAATAAGCGACAGATATTTTTCTTCGATGGTCAAGAAACTATTCAAATTCCTAATAAGAAACATCGCAAGATATCACAGATTCAAAAAGTATCTAAAGATCAAGTAATATTGACTATAGATTCTGAGCGCAGTAGTTATAGCAAGTTATTTATTGATAGAAGTAAAGAAACTATTCGCCTTACTCGTTTTCTTCCTCCTCTTTGGGATTCTGATTTTGATTGGGATAGTCAAGACGATTATAATCCTCGAATATCAGGTAGAAATATAGTTTGGGAAACTAAAGGAAATTTATTTTTCTACAATGGCAGAGAGACGACACAGCTAGATGACCAAAATAAAGACGTGAAAGGTTCTTCTATTCAAATATCAGGAAAGAATATAGTTTGGACTGCCAAAGATTTGGATGGCGATCAAGAAATATATTTTTATAACGGAGAAAAAACTATTCAGCTTACTGATAACAATGTTAATGATTACTCTCCTCAAATATCGGGTGAGAATCTTGTTTGGGTAAGTGGAGATGATGCTTTTAGTCGCGAAATACTTTTTTATAACGGTAGTGAAACAATTCAACTTACAAACAATCATGAATTATCCAAAGTATCTCCCAAAATAGACTGGAATCCTAAAATTGCTGGAAACAATATTGTTTGGAAAAGAGACAATGTTATCGATAATACTACAAGTGTTTTGTTGGCTATTATTAACAATACTGAATCCTGGTCGAATCCATCGAGCGATCGCAATGACAAGATAGTTACCTCTTCAACGATAATAATTTTGGGCTTGGTTTTGCTTTGTTGGCTGAAAAAATTGCAGCTTAAATGTTTAATGATTAATGGTAAATGATTAATGAAAGCAATTATTATTTTTGATATTGACGGGGTAATTAGAGACGTAGGTAATTCCTATCGAAAAGCGATCGCCGATACGGTAGAATACTTTACTGGTGGTGCTTGGCGCCCCACGATGGAGGATTTGGATAATCTTAAGTCTGAGGGCATTTGGAATAATGATTGGGAGGCATCTCAAGAATTAACCTATCGTTATTTTGAAGCTGTGGATAAGACCCGTGAAGAAATCGGGTTAGATTATGAGCGCATTGTCGAGTTTTTCCAAGAGCGTTATCGAGGTAAAAATCCTGAGCAATTTGATGGTTATATCGCTGATGAACCTTTACTGGTGTCTCTCGATTATTTTCAACAGTTGAATGATAATCAAATGGGCTATGGTTTTTTTAGTGGTGCGACTAGAGGATCGGCTGAATATGTAATCAAGCAGCGTCTCAAGCTAGATAATCCAGTCTTAGTGGCAATGGAAGATGCTCCTAGTAAACCAGATCCTACAGGAATGTTTGCTGCTATTGCTCAAATTGAGGCTCAATCTAGTAATGTGCCAGCATTCTATTTAGGTGATACGGTGGCTGATATGTACACTGTAGTTAAAGCTAGAGAGATACAGCCTGAACGAAATTGGATTGGAGTTGGGATTCTACCGCCTCATGTGCAAACCTCATCTACCAGACAGGCGGACTATGCTCAGAAATTAATGTCAGCAGGGGCAGAGGTGGTTTTAAGCAACGTTGCTAAACTCGATCTAGAGATGATTACAGAACTTACTCGCTAATATTGTAAATGTTGTAGCTTCATTTAGTGCGATCGCTATTGAACACATAACATATAGATTTAAATATTTAATAGCAAAGCCTATAGGGTGGGCAATGCCCACCTTGGGAAATTAAACTAATACTTGTTTGATTTAATTCTCGATTCCAAAATAGGTCAAGATTAA
>JBCCDL010000899.1:0-2670 GCA_039030815.1 Cyanobacteria bacterium P01_A01_bin.83
ACTGCTGGCAAAACTGAGACATTTATGGCAGAACGTGCTCAAGGCAAAGACATAAAAGCGGCTTATTCTCTAGAAGAATTTGTCCAAACTCTCGAACGTCCTCGTAATATTTTAGTCATGGTTAAAGCAGGAAAACCTGTAGATGCTGTGATTGAACAGTTAAAACCATTACTTGATCAGGGAGACACTATTATTGATGGTGGTAATTCCCTCTATAACGACACAGAAAGACGAACCAAAGATCTTGAGTCATCAGGACTGGGATTTGTCGGTATGGGAGTTAGTGGCGGAGAAGAAGGTGCCCTCAATGGTCCTAGCTTAATGCCTGGAGGAACAGAAGCAGGTTATCGCGATTTAGAACCCATTCTGACCAAGATTGCGGCACAGGTAGATGATGGGCCTTGTGTGACTTACATTGGACCTGGAGGTGCAGGTCACTATGTCAAAATGGTGCATAACGGCATCGAATATGGTGATATGCAGTTAATCGCTGAAGCCTATGATTTAATGAAAAACACCCTCAATTTGAGTGGTGATGAACTACAGGAAGTATTCAGCCAGTGGAATCATACCGATGAGCTTAATTCTTTCTTGATTGAGATTACTGCTGACATTTTTGCTAACACCGATCCCAAAACCAACCAGCCCCTTGTAGACTCAATTTTGGATGCTGCGGGACAAAAAGGTACTGGACGTTGGACGGTAGTTAGTTCCCTAGAATTAGGAGTGCCAATTCCCACAATCTATGCCGCAGTTAATGCTCGCGTTATGTCGGCATACAAAGATGAGCGAGTTGCCGCTTCTAAAGAAATTTCCGCACCTAATGGTGAATACGATGGAGATAAGCAGCAGTTTATCGATCAAGTAAGAGATGCTTTATACTGCTCGAAAATGTGTTCTTATGCCCAAGGCATGGCACTACTGAGCAAAGCATCAAAAGAATTTGACTATAACCTTGACTTAGCGGAAATAGCTAGAATTTGGAAAGGTGGTTGTATCATTCAGGCTGGATTCTTAGACAAAATCAAAAAAGCCTTCAACGACCATCCTGATTTACCCAACCTACTTTTGGCACCTGAATTTAAACAGTCAATCTTAGACCGTCAGTCGTCTTGGCGTAAAGTTTTGACAGCTGCCAATCAATTAGGTATTGCCGTCCCAGCATTTAGTTCCTCCTTAGACTATTTTGATAGCTATCGTCGGGCAACTCTCCCTCAAAACCTAACTCAGGCACAAAGAGATTATTTTGGAGCCCATACTTACGAAAGAGTTGATCGCCCCAGAGGTGAATTTTTACACACTGAATGGACGAAAGTTGACGAAAAATCTTTGCAAACTGGTACTACAGATTAATTAGTTAATTTATCAAATAAATTAGCAATTAATTAGCTTTTACCAGCTAATTAATTTTCAAGGGCATGATTGTAAGTCATGTCCTTTCTCTTCGCCGAAAATATAATCGTTTCCCATAATTTTTCTACCCTGGGAATACATGGGGCAATCCCCATTAGTGACAAGTTAAGAAACCTACTTATTATTCAACTACTATATGTAGTGTTTTATTTATTTTTAGACACTATATGTAGAATAAGTTAGATGTAATATTGCGATCGCAATAATTGTAATAAAGTAAGCTATTCGCGTCTCAAAGGCTAAAAGCTAATGGCGCGAACTGGAATTCGCCGACAAGCGAAGCTTGGCGAGCCGCTCTAGCGGCTGCTAATGGCTAAAAGCGGTTGACAAACGGCACAAAGCGTTAACTTGTCACCAATGGGCAATCCCTTATAAGCTTATGATCCCCAAAAATTAATGAGCCTCTAAATATCAACTATTTTCGTTCTCCAAAGATAATTCGTCCCAGACGAATCTTGGTTGCCCCAGCCTTGATTGCTAACCTGTAATCTCCAGACATACCCATGGATAATTCTTTCATCGTCAAATTATCATAGTTTTGGCTATTGATAGATGCCGCAAGTTCTTGGGTGGCTTGAAATGCACCGAAGGTCTCCTTCTCGGATAATCCTAAAGGCAAAATTGTCATCAAACCCTGAAAATTCAACTGTTTACAGTGATTGAGATCTGCCAAATCGTCCAACAAACTAGCAACATCCCAGCCATATTTGTTGGGATCAGGTAAAACTTTGACCTGAAGTAACACCTTAGGTCTTGAGTTTAATTCCTCAGACAGTCTATTTAATCTTTTCGCCAAAGATAAACTATCTACTGAGTGAATCCAGTCAAAATTTTCAAGAACTTTCTTGGCTTTATTTTTTTGGATGTGTCCAATAAAATGCCACTTAACATCTGATAAATCTTGTAGCTGCTGCTGCTTTTCGAGAGCCTCCTGTAGGCGATTTTCTGCGAAGTTTTTGATCCCTGCCGCATATGCAGTACGCATCGCTTCAATACTGACCTGTTTCGTAACGGCAATTAACTCAATATTTGAAGAGATTTCTTGCTTAATTAAGTCTATTTGCTGTGAAATTTTAGATCCTGTCATGGAGTAAATCTTGAAATGGGCATAACTAACTAAAGGAAAGTGCGTTGATAAATAGCCTGTAATTGCCGATGCTTTTCTGTTTCTCGGTCTAAAAGTAATCTTCGTAGCAAACTTTCTACCAACATACGGGCATCTGTACGACTTATAGGTTCAAACGAGAACGAGTCGCT
>JBCCDL010000900.1:0-2669 GCA_039030815.1 Cyanobacteria bacterium P01_A01_bin.83
ATTATCTGGGTTGAGGCTATAAACCACCACGCGATCACACATCAGAACTCTTCTGACTTCTTCAACACTGATATCTAAGACATCATCTTGTTTAATTGATTGACGAATATGCTGGGTAGCATCGGTAAAGTAATGAGTCCAATTTCTTTCCGTCTCGGACTGAGTTTGCAGACGAATCATGTCATCTAGTAACTGGGCATTCTTGAGAGCTAAACCTGTTTTTTTCGCTATCTGATGTAAAAATTCAATTTCTCCTGTGTGCCACTCTCGGGATGAGTCACATTGATGAGCCACTAGTAAACCAAACAAGTTCTCTTCATTAACAATGGGCGTAACTAGATTTGCCTTTACTTCCATCGCTTCTAGCTGTTCTTTGTGACAGGGAGTCATTTCAACTTGATCAATGTCATTGATTGCCCTGACTCTGCCATTGCCATACCTATCGAAATATTTAGCTTCAAAACAAGGATCTTCGATAGTTATACCCAACCATTTTGTATAGCCAAGAGCAACTGATTCGGCAATGATTGTGCCGTATTTATTTTTATTTAGACTATAAACGACAACGCGATCGCAATTTAGATAGCTGCGTGCTTCTTCAACAATGCCTTTGAGAATATCTTTTTGGGGAACAGATTGACTTAGGTTGTCAATAAACTCTTGGTAGATTAGGGTATTAGCCTCTTGTGCAACTTCGAGCTTAGACGTTTTCGACATCGAATCAAATAGCCTTTTTGTCCCCCAAGCTGCGATCACACCAGCCAGTAAAGCTGTGGTTCCAGTACCAATTAGCAATGCAGCTAGTAATTCTTGTTGTCGTGCTAACTCTTTTTCCGTCAAATCAATATTGCCAGAACGTTTTGCCAAAATTTCTTGCTTGTTGACAGCTTGACTACCAAAATAGTAGGCGGCAGTTCCTACTGCAAGTATAGGCAACATTACCGCACTACCTACCAGTGTTGCTGCTATTTTCGCTTTCAGTCTTTGCCGAGTTGACTTGGCTTGGTTTTGCTGTGGCGACTCCGTATCAATCTTGATTATTTTGTCTTCTTTATCAGCAGCATTTTCCAGATGTGAAGCAGTTTGCTCTGTTTCTAGTTCGTTAGCAACTAATTCTGAGTTGACAACTGGTGTAGATTTGCTTTGCTTGCTATTTGATGAGGCAGAACTCTGAGAAATATTAGTTTCAAATACCTGAGAACTAATTCGATCTTTGCTATTATTAGTTTTGTTGCTAGGCATTTTAGTCATTATTAATCTATTAAAAATAAAACCGACTCTTTTTTTATTGAGCATTGAAAGCAAAATTTTTAAGAATAAGAGAATTTAGGACGAATCAATAAACAGCTTTTATTAAGAAAAATAACATAAAAGTTGCGTGTTTTTACTTAATGTACAATGTTATCCCTATATACGTTGGTAGATTTATAGGGTCAGATAATCAACACACTGCCATTTTCATACCGAAGACCCCAACGTTCATCTTGGTTTAGGTATTGGTGTTGTCTCCCTTGGCATTGCTTTAGCTGTAGATGTTCCTAATTAAACGGCTTTAGTTACTATAAAAAAAGAGCTAATAGCTAAAAGCTATTAACCCTGAAAAATACAAAATATAAAAAATATCAAGACTGTTGTTATTATTTAGCTGCGACCAAATCATCCCCTCGACAGTAATCATTAACTTCAGTCACCGAAGCAACTTCTAAACCGCCTCCTTTAACTAAGACAAACTCACTTAAGCCTATGTGACTGCTTGATTCTCCCCAATCATAGGTATATCCTAATCGTGTCCAGGGGGCAGGCATTTTGTCTGGCTTATTTTCTTTTAGTCGTCGCTCAAACTCAGCCACGCGACTGTTATACCAGTCTTTATATTCATCCGAAACATTCAAAAAGGTATAAGCTTGAGGGAAATCTAATTGTGCTTCGTGATCGGTAACTTCGGGGTCAGGAGTTGGTCGAAATAAATCATTTGGGTTTACCCAAAATTCGACCACATTACGAGATTTTCTATTACTCAAAGGTAAGCCCAAAAGTTGCTCAACACGAGGAATTAATTCAATACCTGCTTGAGAATATTTCCGACAAGAATTTTGTAGTTCTGGGACTACAGTGACCCATAGTTCTCTTGATTGAGGTTCGGTTGAACCTACCTCGTATTTATGATTAGTAAAGGTGGCAACTTTTAGGCGATCGCCTTGCCACTGGATCATCGGATTATCTTTAACAATTGCAGTCAGACCCGTCGATATTTTATCTGATTTTACCTGTTCAGCATCAACTAAAGCATTATAATAAGTTTCAAAATCTATTTTACGTTTTTGGAATTGGGGAACGAAAATAAACCAAGCAATACTAATACTTATAGTTAATAAAATCGCTGTTATTAATACCCAAAAACTACTTTTATTATTTACAAAATTCATTTTCATGAGCTTGTTGTTTGATTAGTTTGATTTGTTTGACTTGATTTAATATTGACTAGTTTTTTTAGCACGTTAAACCAAAATGGTGCCCCCATAGAAATAGCGATCGCGCTAATTAACCAGCCGAGAACGGCATTGAATACGTGAGCAAAATTTAGCGGACTAAATTGTTTTTTCCAAGGAGCTGACAAATTCCAGCCAATGGGTAAATTGTCGATATTATCCAAAGCAATGTTTAGTTGC
>JBCCDL010000901.1:0-2662 GCA_039030815.1 Cyanobacteria bacterium P01_A01_bin.83
ATGGATCTCGGTGGTTGTGGATAAGTTTCGGATGAGTAGCAATGGCGGAAAAGCATACACGGCACAAGAAGTAGTTGATTCAGGTACCTACAATCTGTTTTTAGAGGATTCAGAACACTATCGTGCTTCAGAAGAAACTTATAAGTCTTCACACGAGCTTTTTCACAATGCTTTTCCTGACGGTTTCCATTGGGAGTTAGCCGAAGTAGTGGCAGGACCTCCTAATGTTGTTTTTAAGTGGCGACATTGGGGAACATTTGCTGGTGATTATAAGGGACATAAAGCAACAGGGAAAACAATTGAGGTTATTGGTCTAAGTATTGCTAGAGTGACAGACGATTTAAAAATTGAGTCCGTAGAACACTTTTTTGATACCAATAATTTCTTAAGCAAGTTGACTAGCGGTGGTTGCCCTATGGGTCATTAGTTTTTGAACTCAACTAATTGTTGTGTGAGTGTAAATTGATTTACATTATTTGAGATTTGATACTCTATAATTTTTTGTTTGAATTATTACGCACTCACCAACGACAGTTTGGCTTGCCTTTGCCCGTCATTTAAACCAAATAATTCTTGCAACCGTCGAGACAGTTGAAGTTAGAGCGATCGCCTTACAAAAGCTGCAACCTGTTTGATTTTGCTAATGAGCAAGACAATCCCAAATACACCTAACTGCCAGTAGGTAATCAGACTAACTTGCCATCTAGGTCGTTTCTCGTCTAATAATTGCTGACGATACAACATTATGTCATGAAGCCAGTCTTGATATTCATCCCATTCTCTAGATTTTTGATTGGCAAGGGATTGAGTAATTAAGTGGGCTAGTTTTAACTCTCCCCTTCTTTTATGTTTGGTTAACTTTTTCTGTGCATAGGATTTATACATAATATATGCAGCAGAAATAAATAGCCCTAAAACTATCGCGATCGCTATGTAAAATGCTATGTCTTGCTGTATTCCCCAAACTGTAAACAGATAAGCAAGTCCTAAAGTTGTAATCCAGAATAATGCTTCAAATAATATTTGTTCTACTAAACATCTGACTAATGTTGTGATTGTTTTAGATATTGCTTTTAATAAGGATGAGCAAGAGCGAAGTAATTTTCTTAGCAGTCTATTTTTCTTTTTGTAAGTTCTTCGTCTCATTTATAGCTCTCCTAATGCTGGGGTTAAATGTTGCAAAGCGGTGAGAAATTCTTGTTTTTGGTTGACTGCTGCTATCCCCGAGCCAGTAATTTTGTAGTAGCGTCTTCTAGCACCTGTAACTGCTTCTGGTGTTTCATCTCCCCAACGAGAAGTGACAAAGCCCCGTTTTTCTAGTTTTCGCAGGTTGGGATAGAGAGAGCTAAAGCCGATGGTTTTCTTCCCTTTGCTGGCTTCAGCGATCGCATTCATAATTTCTAAGCCGTATCTTTCTCGAAACAGTAGTGCGTTGAGAATACTTTCCTCTGTCAAGGTAAGATTCAGCGGATCATCTTTAGTTCCTGAAGCCATCTTAATCTGTCATTAATATCTTGTTTTTATAGTATATCTAAAAGTTGAATATAGGTTGTTGATCTGAATACAGTCCTCAAGAGATAATTATTAGAGATAGCTCGGCAATTGCTTGATAAAAGAGTTTGCGTCACAATAAATTTAAATAAAAAGTTAAATTAATGAATGTAAATACAGATATTGGTTATCAAGCGATCGCTGATAAATTATCAGGAATGGAAACAACCAGAGATAGCGATCGCCTTGCTAAATTATCATTAGATTATTATCATTTCAGCCCCATTCTGAGAGAGCAACTACAGGATAAGCGTGGTGAATTAGCTGTATTTCCTATTAGTGAAGCTGAGGTACTGCAAATTGCTCAGGTTTGCGTTGAAGCCAAAATTCCCTTAACAGTAAGAGGTGCAGGGACAGGTAACTATGGACAATGTATTCCTTTAGCAGGGGGCATTATTCTCGATACCAGCAAGATGAATCAGATTGTTAGTCTAGAACCTGGAATAGCTGTAGTGCAGCCAGGGGTTAAGATGGCAGCATTTGACAAGCAAGCTAGAGCTATGGGTTGGGAATTGCGGATGGCTCCTTCAACCTATCGTACAGCTACTATCGGGGGCTTTATTGGCGGTGGCAGTGTGGGCATGGGTTCAGTAAATTACGGACAAATCAGCGATCGCGGTAATCTTAGAAGAGTACGCTTAGTTACCCTGGAGCAACAGCCGAGAGTGATAGAATTAGATGGAGATCAAGTGCAAAATGTGCTTCACGCCTACGGTACCACAGGAATCATTACCGAGCTAGAAATCCCTCTCGCACCTGCTTATCCTTGGCAAGAAGCGATCGTTATTTTTGATGATTTCATGAGGAGCGCTAGGTTTGGACAAGCGCTTAGTGATAGCAGCGGTATTGTTAAAAAGCTGGTTAGTATCCATGGTGCGCCGATTCCTAATTATTTTGCCCCATTGCAAGAATACATACCTCAAGGCAAACACTGCGCTTTGCTGATGATCTCAGAATATGATTTTGCACCTTTTAAAGATTTAGTCAAAGAATATCAGGGAACCATTACCTATAGTAAATCCGCTGCCGAAGCTGTTAAAGGGACTAGTTTATTAGAATTTACCTGGAATCATACTACTCTTCATGCTCGTAGTTGCGATCGCAATCTGAC
>JBCCDL010000902.1:0-2644 GCA_039030815.1 Cyanobacteria bacterium P01_A01_bin.83
CCTAACCAAAAAGCAGGCTCAATTATCGCTACAATTCCTGCTGCTGCCATTGCCTGATAATCATCAGTAGTTCTCGCAGTCATGTGGATATGGGGATCTAGGAGCATCATTTTGTTAGTTTTCATAGTTTTTGTCTTTAAATAGTGATTTATTGATGATTGCTTAACGATAAATTTTGGTTTTATTTGGCTTTAAATGTTAAAGTAGCCAGCAATAATTTGACTTTATAATTAGCTTGAAACTTGATTCAGCTCTGGTTTAAGTTTGGCGACAGCTTCCGCTTGAAAAGGCATAACTAGCTCCCATAGTTCAGGACTAACTGTTCTACTTGCCGCTAATCTTTCACAGGCATAATCAATTAGCATCTGAGATAATTTTTGGTTATTACGACTTTCCAAACCGTAAATTTTATCTAAAGGACTGTTAACAAATAATGCTTTAAGAACCATTTGATTCCAAGCTAATTCATTTAAATATTGCGTGGGATAAGGATTGTCTAACGCTATAGCATTAAACACTGAAGTCATATTGGTTCGCACCCCTTCCGCTGCCCTTAGTTGCAGTTTTTCAGGATGAGGCAACAAACATAAACTCTGATAAAAAGCGATCGCTTCGCTGACATCTGCCGCAGCTATCAGTTTATCTAGAGTAGCAATATACTTAACTGGATCTAGAGAGGATAAAGATAAGAGGATTAAACTACGTCCTGCTTGTTCTAGAGTCCAGTTGAGGGGATTCCATCCTGGAATTAATTCCGCTGCTAATTGTAATTCAGATGCCGATAAATTTAATTTACCTCGACCAAGATAGCGATTCACAGCACTATAGGAAGTAAAAAAAGTTCTTTCTACACCAGTGTTATTAATTACTGAGCTTTGTTGTTTTAACCATTGATAACTAGTATCAGTAATTCTAGTTTCTAGCCAATTAAAAAGTAATGTAATAGTTATTGTGCTATTGGTCGGCATAATTAATATAGCTATCTTTGTACTTCTCTACGAATATAGCCCTGGTAAGTAATAACAACCAGACTTAATTAGGCGTAGTTAATTAACGTAGATTCAGGTTAGAAAGATAGCTATTTTATGATTACTTAAAGCTGTAAGCTATGAATCACAAGCTTTTAGAAGATATTAATTAGCTGGTATTTAACCATAATTGAGGCAAAAAGATATGCAAGATATTTTTGCAATCTTCATATTATCAGGGTTTTTGCTTAAACTAAATTTCATAGAGTATATATCACCCCAATTCCTAATCCCCAATCCCTACCCTAGCTATTTAATGTCTAATAAAGTTTTAAGTATTATTATTTATTTTTTCTTACCTCCAACAGCCACTTTGACTTTCTTTGCTTTCTTCTCTTCCCTGCGCCGTGGCACTTCATAGGAATAGAAATCATAAGCTAACTTGGTATTAGGAAAAATTGCCCTCGCTTCCTGTTTTAAATCATCGAGTTGAATTGGGTTGCCTGGAGCATAACGGGGGCTAAAATGGGTTAGGAGCAACTGCTTCACCCCTGCTAACAATGCCACTTGCGCTGCCATAGTCGTAGTGGAGTGCATCTTTTCAAACGCCATTTGTGCATCTTGATGGGCGAAAGTTGCTTCATGAATTAAGACATCTGCATCTTGTGCTAATTCCACCGCACTATCGCAAAAAACAGTATCAGTACAGTAGGCTACTTTGCGTCCTACTTCTGGTTGACCACAGAGATCTTTACCATTAATTTTTCTACCATCTTCTAGGGTAACAACTTGACCTTGCTTCAATTTGCCATAAACTGGACCTGGAGGAATACCTAGTGACTTGGCTTTTTCCAGATTAAACATTCCTGGACGGTCTTTTTCTGCGATGCGATAACCGTGTGCAGGAATACGATGTTTTAATAGCTGGCAGCTTACGGTAAATTGCTCGTCTTCGTAAAGTACCCCTGGCTTGACTGTATGGATTTTAAGGCGAGAACCAAAGTTCATGTGGGAATATTTGGCAGCAGCCAAAAGATATTCTTTCAAGCCTTCGGGTCCATAAATATCTATTGGTTGACCCGTACCAGCTAAACCGCAGCTAGCGATCAACCCCATTAAGCCAAAGGTATGATCGCCGTGCATATGAGTCACAAAAATGCGTCTAATTTGTGAGCTTTTAATCTCACTCCGCTGTAGCTGATGCTGGGTTCCTTCACCACAGTCAAACAGCCATACCTCGGCACGCTGTGGCAGACGCAGAGCCACACTTGAAACATTTCGCGATCGCGTTGGTACTCCAGAACTAGTACCTAAAAAAGTTATTTCCACAAGGATTTATCGATCATCAGTTATCAGTCAACAGTCAACAGCGGTGCGACCCCCTAAAGGGTTCAGCAGTTGCTCTTTGTTGGAAACCAACAAGACCGCACTGCTTCACCGCGTCGTCTTACGGCGCTAGACAAAGGGACGCGAAACGAAGTTTCGCCAGTCGTCGAAGACGACGATCTGGGCATTCGCCCTGTCCCGCATGTACACGCACCAAAACAGTTAACGGTCAACAATGATTATCTTAGCAATAAGCAACAGTTTTCTGAGATTTATAATGATTCGTGAGCAGCTTGGGAATTGCGATATTTAAAGTGAGTCGTGTCAGCAATCATTTCTTTGATAGTAGA
>JBCCDL010000903.1:0-2642 GCA_039030815.1 Cyanobacteria bacterium P01_A01_bin.83
AGTTTACTCTCAATTTAATTCAAGGAGCAGTTAGTTTTAACTTTTCTCACGAGGCAGCCCAACAGCTAAAGGCAGAAATTTCTACTCTAATGCAAAGTCTTAAAGCTATTGCCACCAATACTCCTGGGGCGGGAAATCGTCCCGTTAAACAAGATTTAATGGAATATCGCCATACAGGAGATGTATTTTTAGAAATCTTTTGTAATCCGAATATTTATCCCAGTCCATTTGCTGCCAAGATTTTGATTACGCTGCGGGATGAGAGAATACGCTTAACCAGCGAGGCTGAATTAACTCGATTAATTGAAGACCTGAATACATTTTTGGCAAGTTAAGTAGGCATAATGTGGATTAGCCTGGTTCTAGTTTGCTCATTTTTAGCTTTTATAGTCATTTTAATTAAGTTTGAGACAAAGCATTCCTGCTATGACAAGTCTTTAAGCAGCGAGAAGAGTTATTTTTAGACTCTAAATCAGGAGCTTTTCAATTAGAAGCATAAAAAATCCGTGATAGCCAATCTCTCGAACGGTTGTATTTAGTGCGAAGCCTTCGGCTTCTAGCCCGCTAGGGCGGTCTGCGCGTCCGCGCTGCGCCGTGGCACTTTTATTTGCTACCGCTCATGGTATGACGATTCAGCTTAATGGACTGAGAATTCAGGTCGATCCACATTGGAAACGAGGTTTGAGCTATCTCAAAATTGGTTTACGTTGGCTAAAAGGAATTGTTCATCAAGAAAGAGGCACAAATAGACCTAGAAAAACTTGGAGACCTGATTGACTGACAAAAGATTATCACTCAATCGCTTAAGCGTAGTTAAATCAATGCTTTTAGCAACATATCAAATATGTGAACTCATTAATCAATAAATTTACGTTTGGTAGGTTGGGTAGAACGAAGTGAAACCCAACATCAGTATTAGTTTTGTTGGGTTACGCTACCGCTAACCCAACCTACAAGAAATTAAGGGTTTCAAAAGTTTTGTCAGTCAACCAGCTTGGAGACACGATTAAAGACGTACAAAAAGAGCAAAAAGAAGATCAAAAAGAACTTGCAAAATAAGGCGTTGGGGAATGCGTAATGTTTTTGATGGAAGCGTCAACGAAAAACCAACAATTGCATATCCTAATTTTTTGATTAGCATTCTCAAATCACCAATGCCTTTTTTTGCTTGTGAGAAAATATTTTAACAAGTTGACTGCACAAGCTATCTGGAAAGCAACTTATCCCTCTTTTATGACTTTAAGGTCTGAGCTTAATTTTTTGTAGGCTAAAATTACGTAAACTCGTCAAAAATCCCCTTAGTGACAAAAGAGGGATTACCTCGACTCTCATTAAGTTCTCAGATGAGATACTAGTAGCAAACCTTTAACTCCTCCAAAACTTTGTTTGTTTTTGTCTGGTCACTCATTCATATTCTTGTAAGTTGCCACAGAAGATGGCGAAATTCTATTTAGATAGCGGAAAATCCAATACTTTAAGACTGTATCCAAAATTACGGGAAAGGTAGCAATAAATAAGAAGTTGAAATCGCGATTTTCAGGTAAACCTAAATGACGAGCAATACCTTCGAGAATAATTTCCCAACCGTGGGGAGAGTGATAGCCGACAAACATATCCGTCAGCAAAATAATCAAAAAAGCCTTGGCACTATCACTTAAACCATAGGCAATTTCATCGAGGAATGATTTGATAACTTGAATTTCCCGTTTACAGAAGTAAATAATTCCGCTAAAAGCCATTAAAGAAAAGAAGTCGGCAAAAACATTACCGATGGCATTTATACCACGACCACGAAACTCCTCTGATAGTTCTTCCGCCTTGAGCTTTAATGCCTCTTCTTCTTCTTCTGGAGAGAGGGGATCAATCAAACCAATCATACTTCTAAAGTGCAGCTGTTCCTCATGATGACGTAATTCCGTGAACGCTTCTTCTTCCATATCCTGGTTAATAAACAATACCTTTTGGGGATTTTGTTCAAAGTATCGTTGTACCAGTGGGGTTATGACAATACTTTTGGTTACTTGGTGAGTTAAGAGGGGAATAATAATCAGAATTAATAAGAATCGAATCGAAATCGCAGTTTTGTTACGGCTTTTACGAAATTTTTTGACTACTTGCTCTTCAGTATCTTCAGATTGAGGATTAATTTCTTGTCTAATGCGGCTGAGAGTTCGCATAAAGGAACGGGGTAAAACACTAGTTTTATCAGTAATTGTTTCTGTACCAGGTTCCTTAGAATTTTGAGCTGAGATTGATTGATTTAAAGCTAGAGAACGATTATTTTTATTAATAATTAAGCGATTATTTATTTTTCCATTAGCTAAAGGGCGAGTAGGGGTAATTTCAATATCTGATATATTTTGATTTTTATATTTATCAGTAACAGCATCGATAAAGGCTAACTTCTCTACCACCGTTAGTTCTCTATTGCCATCAAAACCATTGGGATAAATCACCAGGTCTTGGCTAGAATTATTTGGCTGGGAATTAGAAAAAATTAACAGTCCCCGACTAATCTTAAACTCTGCTAACCTGGCGTTAATATTTTTGAGATAGTTCTCAATATCACTTTGAAATACCTTAATGACGCTTGGCGAATATTCCATCGAGCTAGCGGCAACCATCTTGCCCTCAAAATGATC
>JBCCDL010000904.1:0-2641 GCA_039030815.1 Cyanobacteria bacterium P01_A01_bin.83
AGAAACTTCTTCTATCGCTGTAATTAATAATCGCCACTTATATCTGGGTAATACTGCTACAAATCAACATATTATTTTAGTTGATTGGCAAGAGCCAGCTAATCAAATTGAAACTTTTTATTTGGCAGAAGGCATAATTAGTTATGCAGATTTTGTTGATCGCTATCAAAACTCAAGTAATTATCGAGGTAATTTAACCTGGCAAGAATTAGCAGCAACGGGTGAAATAGATTTAGCAAGCTTGGGTTTATCACCAGATACAATTGAACAAGATCTTCACACAATTGAGCGTAGATCTCAACAACTAGAAGATGGTACCTTTTTTTCAGAAGAAGAATTCAGTTATGGTGAAGATAGAGATGACTATCTCAGTGGAGGTTTCGGTAATGAAGGTTTATTTAGTTATGGCGGGAGGGATACTTTAGCAGGAAATAGTAGTGATGATATTTATTTTGTCGATGTTAATAAAAGTAATGGTAGTCAAATCCGCGAACAAGACGGACAAGATTATCTCATTATTGCCGAAAGCGAAAATTTACAAGATTTGGCTGGCGGTATTTTCTTCGATCCTTTTGTGGACTTGAAAGCGCCTGAAATTTATCGTGATTATTTGATCGAGCTATCTTTCCCAACCCCAGGAAAAATTGGTATAGAAAGAATAGACAATGATTTGCTTATCGATCTTAACCGCGATGGTGTTGCCGAAATAGAAAACGACTTGACTATTTTCGATTACTTTGATGGATCTGGAAGAGCCACCAGAAAAGCTGTTGAACGAATTAATAATGTTTATAGTGATGATATTGCCAGTTTCTTTGTTAATTCTGCTCGTGAAAAGTTCAAAGATGATGACTTTGGTGAGAATACTATTTATCGATTTTATGATCTCAACTCTGGGGTTCATTTTTATACTGCTGATAAAAACGAGCGCGACTATGTTTATGATCGCTTGAGTAACTATACTTACGAGGGTGCTTCTTATCAAGGCATTAATTCTACCAACGAAACAGAGTCATCATCGATATATCGTTTTTACAATCAAGATTTGGGAACGCATTTTTATACCATCGACGAAAACGAAAAGAATGTCGTAGAACAAGAACTTGATAACTACAGTTATGAGGGAGAAGTCTTTTCTGCTTACCATACTGAAGTGGAGGGTTCAATTCCTATTTATCGTTTTTACAACTCAACTACAGGCGCACATTTTTACACACCTTCTGCTGTAGAAAGAGATTACATAACTGATGAGTTGCCTCATTTTGAATCGGAGGGTATCGCTTATTATGCTTTTTCTATTGATTTTAATCAGGTTTAAAGCATTATGGCTTTAAAGTAAGTCAAACCATTGAACACTCGTTGTAAATTTCTGTACCAAATGTACTAAAGTCTTATTGATTCAACAACGTGATTGCACAAGCTAGGGAAACCCCAGTGTGCCTCACGTTCAAAGTAGCGATCGCTGGTTTTCGGTTAGTAGAAACGACTGAAAAATCAGCTAGAATTATGAAATGCACGTAGAGAATAGAGAAGCGATGATTTCTCGCTTTGCTACTTAATTTTTTTTAGGAATCAGCTCTTATACAAAGTCCAATATCAAAGAAAATATAGATACTCTTTTTTTTGATAAGGCACTATGGGTAAGGAAAGTCTGGGTTTAAATAATGAGCTATATGAATACTTATTATCTGTCTCGTTAAGAGAAGCGGAAGTATTAACTAAATTACGTCAGGAAACTAGCCAACATTCCGCTAGCATTATGCAAATCTCTCCCGATCAGGGACAGTTTATGGCGTTGTTAGTCAAGCTGTTAAATGCTAAAAAAACTTTAGATATCGGCGTGTTTACAGGCTATAGTTCTTTAGTTGTGGCTTTGGCACTACCTGAATCTGGTAAAGTAATAGCTTGCGATCGCGATCCTCGATGTACAGCGATCGCTCGTCGGTATTGGCAAGAGGCGGGAGTGGCAAACAAGATCGATCTGCGTCTAGCACCTGCATTGGATACTTTAAATCAGCTAATAGAGGATGGAGAGTCGGGTAGCTTCGACTTTGCTTTTATTGATGCCGATAAACGCAACTATGATAACTATTACGAAAGAGCATTAACTTTATTGCGACCTGGGGCATTAGTTGCGATCGACAATGTGTTATGGTTCGGTAGTGTTGCCGATTCTCAAGATACTGATAAAAGAACTATTGCCATTCGTGAGTTTAATCAAAAACTGCATCAAGATCAGCGAGTCGAAATTAGTATGATTCCTATTGCTGATGGTTTAACTTTGGCACTCAAGAAATAACCCCCAACTTATACTATGAAATACATGGGGGGGAATCCTTCGTCAATCTTTTGGTTAATGATTATCTGACTAACAACCAATAACAAATGACCAATTAACTAATCCCAAAAGGCTATATTAGCGAATGTAGTCATGAAGTTGGATCATGCCCTTATCTAGACGAAAGT
This sequence comes from Cyanobacteria bacterium P01_A01_bin.83, assembly GCA_039030815.1. GTDB lineage: Bacteria > Cyanobacteriota > Cyanobacteriia > Cyanobacteriales > Xenococcaceae > Waterburya. The sequence goes on from JBCCDL010000904.1 coordinate 2,467, forward strand.
TTGTCTCCCTTGCTGGCATTGGTGTTGGTGGTGCTGTGTTAGCCACACCGATTAAGAATTTATATGACAATCTTATTAGGGGAAAACCTGCTTTGAGTGAGCGAATTGGTGCTTTAATTCCCGATCCTCAAGGTATATTAGATCTTCCCCCTGGGTTTCAATATAAAATTCTGTC
>JBCCDL010000905.1:0-2638 GCA_039030815.1 Cyanobacteria bacterium P01_A01_bin.83
CAGGCTGCGACATATTCTCCAATACTATGTCCTGCAACATAATCAGGTTTGATGCCCCAAGATAGCCATAGTTGCGCCAAGGCATATTCCACAGCAAAGATTGCAGGTTGTGTATATATCGTGCGGTTAATAGTTGATTCTGGTAGGGGAGAACGGCTGTTCGCCCTAACATTGGTTGTAGATTGCTCAAAAATTATGGCTAATAAAGGTTGATCAAGATATGATTCTAAAATTCCTGCACAACGATTTAATGCCTCACGAAAAACAGGTTGAGTATCATAGAGTTGTTTACCCATCCCCACATACTGTGAGCCTTGTCCTGTAAATAACCAACAAATTTTCTGAGACTGACGATTAACAGTGCCAATTTCCAATCCCGCAATTTCTTGATTAGAAATAAAAGCTGAAAGCTGCTGTTGTAGATGTCCCTTCGACTTCGCAATACAGGTCAAACGATGATTAAAATGACTCCGTTGTCTCTGGCTAGCAACACAAATATCCTGCAATGAAAGATCCGTGTCTTGCACAAAATCTTGATAACTTTGAGTCAAATCCCGCAGCGCAGATTTACTCTTAGCTGAAACCGTTAGCAAATTTAAGCCAGACGACTTTCTCCCTTGATTGCCCCATCTCCCCAGGTCCTCATCCCCAACATCTCCCATCACAATATGAGCATTCGTCCCGCCAAACCCAAAAGAATTAACCCCTGCAATTAAAGGTTGGTCTTTGACCCAAGAAGTTAACTCCGTGACCACTTGGAGATTAAGGTCTTCAAAGGCGATCGCAGGATTAGGAGTAGTAAAATTTAAACTGGGAGGAATCTGCTTATGCTTAAGTGCCAACGCCACCTTGATTATTCCCGCTATGCCAGCTGCGGTTTCCGTGTGACCAATATTGGTTTTGACTGAGCCGATTAAGCATTTGTCACCTGGCTGACGCTCTTGACCTAATACTGTTCCTAAAGCCTGGGTTTCAATCGGGTCACCGACTTTTGTTCCTGTCCCATGAGCCTCAACGTAATCTACTTGAGTCGGATCTAGCCCCACTTTTTGATATGCTTCTCGCAACACTGCTTCCTGAGCCACAGGATTGGGCGCTGCCATGCCATTAGTCAATCCATCCTGATTAACAGCACTGCTGAGGATTACGCCATAAATATCGTCGCCATCTGCTTGAGCCTGAGACAAAGATTTTAATAAGACTAAACCTGCTCCTTCTCCCCTGACATAACCATCTGCACTAGCGTCAAAGCTTTTACACCTTCCCTCACTAGACATAAAACCACCCTTACTAAAGCCCACCATAATCGTCGGCAGCAGTAGCATATTTACCCCACCCGCCAATGCCAGTTCTGATTCCCCCGTCCAGATACTCTGGCAAGCCAAATGGACTGCAACTAAAGAAGAAGAACAAGCCGTATCAACCGCTAAACTAGGTCCTTTAAAATCAAAACTATAGGAAATTCGATTAGCCGCAATACAATTCCCCGTCCCTGTAGTAGCGTAAGGTTCACTTACAGGTTTTTGCCACAGCATAATTGAATAATCGTGGGTACCAATGCCGATAAACACGCCTGTTTTACTGCCTTTAAGCTCTTCAGGGATTTGACCCCCATCTTCTAGAGTTTCCCAAGCAACTTCTAACAAAAGACGTTGTTGTGGGTCCATTGTGACCGCTTCTTTGGGCGCAATACCAAAAAACTGCGGCTCGAATCGATCAATATTTTCTAGAAATCCACCCCAACGAGTATTGGCTTTCCCTGGTTTACTTTTATCAGAATCATAATAAGAATCTATATCCCACCTAGATTCAGGCACTTCAGAGATCCCATCAATACCATCCCGTATCATTGACCAAAAAGCTTGAGGATTTGCTGCTCCTGGAAAACGACAGCCGATACCTATAATTGCGATGGGTTCGAGTTGCATGGTTGGCGGTAATTCAAACTGAAACTTAATTTACTGTGCTGTAGATTAGCACATCTATTCAAGCATATATTCAGATATCGAGTTTGATTTTGATTTGTCCGATTACCACCATGAGAAAAGGCTGAGGATTTGAAGTTTCGCTTACAGATCAGATAAAGACATTTGGCATTGTGTTGTCAGACTAAATAATAATTGCTGATTGTACCAAAAGAAAAGCTATTTATATGGGATTGTCTTTTCAAGAATTAGTGGATGAAGTCTCAGCTAAAATGTGGAGAAAAATCAGAAGATAATCTCTGGTAGTCTAGAATAATTATTCACATTTTCTGCATAGTTTTCATATAGTGTTTGAATATCATGTCCTGTTAGTTGTAAAGCTTTTTCAGGATTCATTCTCCCCATGAGTAAACCTTAATCTTAGCCAGCCTTTATCTGATTCAATTTTTACTGTTTCTTTTGCCTTTTCTACTGTCTATCACTTTGTCTACCAGAAATACTGTTACTGCTTTGAGTCATGAGGGGTTCAGGGGATTAAATCCGTCTCCCAATTTTAGTTCTAAACCCCCTAAAAAATACCAAAAAAGGCTTACTTATTGAGAATCAATAGAGAATTGTAAATGTATCTAGAAACAACAAAACCCCCTCATAGAGGAGGCTTTAACTGTATCGGAGCGGCGGGATTTGAACCCACGACCCCCACTACCCCAAAG
>JBCCDL010000906.1:0-2634 GCA_039030815.1 Cyanobacteria bacterium P01_A01_bin.83
CGAGTCAGAATTTTGATTACTCTTCCTGCTTGAGGTGACTTAATATATGCGCGATCTAATTCTGCTTGGGCAGTTTTGACTGCGGCTTGGGCTTGTCTAACTTCTGCCGCTGCTACTGCTACATCGACGGGACGTACTTCGGCAATTTTATCCAAGGTTGCTTTGGCTTCAGCAATTTGTTCTTGCTGACTAGATTCAATCCGCTTCAAGTTAGCTTTGGCTTCGGCTAACTGTTCTTTTGCTGTAGCTAAAGTAAGATACTTGCTGTCTTTCTCCGAAGCTGATACCGCACCATCTTGGTACAGGGTTTGATAGCGTTGGTATTCTAACTCTGCATTGCGTAATTCGGCTGACATACGGGACACCATGGCACTTTGAGCCAGAATATTATTGCTTCTTTCCGCTTCTATACGAGCGATCGCTGCTTGCTGTGCCTGAATTTCTCCTGTTTTAGCACCTGCTTTGACTTTTGCTAGGTTTGCCTGAGCTACTGTTACTTGCTCTTGTGCCTGATTTAAAGAGGCTTGTAGGCGATCGCGACTATCTAAAACGGCAATTACATCACCTTGTTTTATTTGATCACCTTGTTTTACTAACAACTCTTCCAGGCGATCGCCCTCTGCTGCCGCTGAAACTGAGATCGGAATTATTTCTCCTTGGGGTTCTATCCTACCCAGTGCCGTTACCGTAGTTATTTCTGGTGCTGCCTGAATTGGCACTTCAGACTCGGAAACATTTACTTGCTGCCATCTGTAAACTGTAATGCCACCCAAAATTAAAACCATCCCCGCAATATAAACGGGTAATTTTTTGCTCAGGGGTTTAGAAGAGTTAGTGTTTTTACCTGTTATATAGTTCATCGTGGTCAACTTCGCCTATAACTAAACCGTTTAGTTTAATTTTAAAGCTGATTTTACTAAACTGGGTAGTTGAGAACTTAAAGATTTACTCAAGATATAGCAGAAAATGAGCTATAACTGACCTACGTTTATCAAGCTTAGAGTTGATAGTTTCAAGTCACCGTTACACTGCCACGTCCGACATAAACGGACAGTGCCTGCGGTGACTTCGTCAAACACAATGATTATATGAATGTTCAACGTTGGATTGCCCGAACAGAGCCAAACTGGAAGCGTTTAGACCAGTTACTAGAACAAGCAGAACTCAAAGGAATAAAATCCCTCAAGGCTGATGAAATCAAGGATTTAGCCAGCCTCTATCGTTCGGTTTCCGCCGATTTAGCTAGAGCGCGGACTCACAAAGTTGGCAATACATTAACTCAAGATTTACAAAAGCTAACCTCAAGGGGTTATAACCAGATTTATCAGGGTTCGCAACGGCAAGAATGGCATCAGGTAAAAGAATTTTATCTGTGGGGATTTCCCCAAGTAGTTCAAGAGACTTGGATCTATATTGCGATCGCCACAGGAATCTTTATGTTGTTGGCAATCATTGCCTGGTGGTATGGCTGGCGCGATCCAGTATTTATCTCCTTAACCGTTCCCAGACACATTATTGAAGTTGTAGAAGAAGACGGCGAACTATGGATGGGTTCGATTGTGGGGGTAGAACCATTAGCCTCCAGTGGCATCACGATCAATAACCTTTCCGTCTGCTTTGGAGCGATCGCTGGTGGCATTAGTGCAGGACTGTATACTATATTTATCATGGCAAACAATGGCTTGCACATCGGTGCAGTAGCGACCCTGGTAGGTAAAAACAATTTGGCATATCCCTTCTGGGCATTTGTATTTCCCCACGGGTCTTTAGAACTACCTGCAATCTTTTTAGCAGGAGGTGCGGGTTTATTAATCGGTAAAGCGATAGTGTTTCCAGGTAGATTTAAACGAATTGAGGCTTTAAAAGCCAACAGTATTAAGGCAGCGCGGCTGTTATTTGGTATTATCCCAATGTTGATTATTGCGGGAACAATTGAAGGCTTTTTCTCTCCCAGTCCAATCATTCCCAGCCCAATTAAATATTTGGTGGGAACAGGTTTATTTTGTTTATTGGTTTGGTATTGTTCACGGAAAAAGGAGATGGGGTGATAGGGAGACAAGGAGATAGGGAGACAGGGAGACAAGGAGACAAGGAGACAAGAGAGCAAAAACTGATTATTTCGTTCCCATGATAGTAGTCACTCACTGCTTTGTTAAAAACCTACCCTTATGAGGATGAGGAGATGGGGAGATTGGTGTGTAGCAATAATTTATGAATTGGTATAAGGGGTAAAGGGTGTTGATGGGTAATCAATTTTGGTTTAAATGTGTTGCGGCTATGGCGATCGCTATAAGCATGCAGTCAAGCACAACAGCGCAAATCAAATCTCCTGAAACGAAGGGAAGTTTAGGGATTAATCTGAGGGAACAATTAGCCTCAGATTGGTCTAAGGCAGTAATTACTAATACTCTAGAATCTCCTTACGAAGTAAAAGCAATTCAGTTTAGTCCTGATGGTCAACTGTTAGCTGTAGTAGGTGCAAGTCAGATCGCCATTTGGGATCTTAAACAAGGTCAGATCCAGCGCATCTTACCAGGACATTATGCCAGGTCAGTAAATATGGAAATTGCGCCGACTGCGATCGCTTTTAGTCCTGATAGTCGTTTTATAGCAACTACTTCTTGGAGTCAGGGA
>JBCCDL010000907.1:0-2618 GCA_039030815.1 Cyanobacteria bacterium P01_A01_bin.83
AATGCCGCCTTGGGAAACGAAGCTAAGACAGGACGCAGAAACAACAGTACGATAATCACTGCCACCATTGCTACCAAAGAATATAACTGACTTTTACTACCCAAAGAATCGCCGATTACGGTACGACTACCACTACTACTAACAGGAAATCCCTGCATCAATCCATTACCAAAATTAGCCATACCCAAAGCTAGTAGTTCCTGATTGGCATCAATTTTATAGTTGTTACGATTGGCGAATGCCCTAGCAGTTAAGACGTTATCAGAATAACCCACCAGAGAAATTCCCACCGCCGCCGCAACTAAAGAACTTAGATCCGCTACAGACAATTGAGGCAATGCCAACTGTGGCAAGCCAGCAGGTATTTCTCCTACTATCGCTACACCGCGATTGCCAAGATTAAAAATAGCGACGATAGCGGTTGATAATAATACGGCGATTAAGGGTATGGGTGCGTTGGGAAAGTGACGCTGAAAGGCAAACAAAAAGATTAACACAGCAATTCCCAAAATCAGCGTGGGAGTGTGTGCCAGTGATAATTTGCTAACAAACTCACTGATCTGACCAAAAAATAGATCCGCCTCGATATCGATTTTGGCAATCTTACCAATTTGTCCCCCAATCATAATTAAAGCAATACCTGCCATGTAGCCAATCAAAACAGGCTTGGAAAGTAAATCGGCTAAGAAACCTAGTTTGGCAAAATAACCTGCAATACAGACCACCCCCATAATTGCTGCTAGTAATGCTGCCAGAGCAATATAAGCCTCACTTCTAGCTGCTGCTAAAGGCGAGATCGCCACTGCCGTCATCACTGCGGTACTGGATTCGGGTCCAATGGAAAGCTGGGGTGAAGAACCAAAGATAGCATAGATAATCATCGGTGGTAGTATTGCCCACAACCCCGCCACTGGTTCAACTCCTGCTAATTCCCCATAAGCCATACATTGCGGAATCAAATAGGCTGCCACCGTCAACCCTGCCAACACATCCCCCCGCAGCCATTGACGACGATAGTTAAGGAGTTTTTTTAATCCAGGCAGTTGAATCGAAAAGGAGTTTTGGGCTTTAGCTTTGATCATAAAGCGATCGCTTGTCCTTTGAGTCAAGCTATTTGATAACTAATAAAATGTATCTTATCTAACAAAATATAGTTTATGTTTGCTGGTATACAATTCTATGGCTAGATTAAAATTTAAAACTGACAGTTGAGTTGCGTTTAGTCTCCAATACTGCGATCGCGTAGCGTAGCCTTCGGCTAATCGCAAATAATACTAAATCCGATTTTAAAAACCTACTTTTAAACTGGAAGTCGAAATTTCAAGACAGGTCTACTAAATCTCTATATAAACAGCCCTAAAAAATTAGCTTTCACTCTTTTCTAGAGCTAAGAGCTAAAAGCTAAAAGCTAAAAGCTGCGAACTAATAACTTTTCAGCAAAGCTAATTCACACCAAGCGTTTTTTATCTTTCTTTCAAAAGAAGACCCTCAGTTTTACGCTCTGGGATGAATTTTGAACAGGGTTTGTCGGTTTTGCAGTACTATAGTAAATAGCGGTAATGCGCGTAAGATATTAGGGGATTGGCTTCCCTTACCTCAGATCGTCGGAACAAATATCGCCCAAGAAAATGTAATGGTGACGCGACTGGTAAATTAGGTTTAGCTCAAAAAGCACAGCCAACAAAATAAGACAGAATTTAGATCCGTTTGCGGTCGGTGCGCCCGTGAACGTTAAATAAACAGCCCAGTAATGGCGGTCTGTCGGGGGCAATTTTGCCTAGATAAGAGTCTATATGGGAATCCCTCACTTTTAGTGATGGGAGGTTCAAAACCGAATATCAGGCAAGCGAGATAGTAAGGAGAAAATCCCAAAGCCCAGTAATAATGCTCCACTGACAGGATTAATCCAACTTGACCAACGGCGTAATTCTAGAATTTTTTTAATCGAGGCGGTAAAAGTTCCTGCAATTACCAAAGGCATAACATAACCAATGGCGTATGCCACTAACAAACCAGCCCCTAAAACTAAATCTTGAGTGGTGGCTACCCAAGTTAGTAGTGTTGCCAGGACAGGGGTGCTACAGGGGGAGGCAATTAGACCAAAAGTCAGACCAATTAAGTAAGAACGTAATCCCCGAGGTAAATCATCCTTAATCCAATCGGTTGGACCCAAAGAAGGAAAGCGCAGAGGCAGTATTTCTAGAAGATTTAACCCCATGGCGATCGCTACTAAGCTAACGACAATGGGTAAACCAATACCGATCTGTCCATACACTTTACCAATGGTAGTGGCAACAATACCTAAAATTGCCAGTGTGGTAGCTAAACCTAGAGCAAACCAGCTAGATTGAGCCGCAGCCTGTAATCTGCCCTCAGATTCATAACCACCGATGTAACCGACGGTGATGGGTAACATAGACAACATACAGGGAGTTAAGCTGGTAATCAGCCCTGCCAAAAAAATTACGCCGATGCTAATCAGGCTAAGATGATCTAATTGAGTTGAAACCAGGCGATCGGCGAATTGTTCTAATAAATATAATTGCGTTTGCAGAAAATCTAGCATTGTAAAAGTAATTTTTATGAAGTCCAGTTGATAACTGTGACTAGTGAGATCT
>JBCCDL010000908.1:0-2614 GCA_039030815.1 Cyanobacteria bacterium P01_A01_bin.83
ACCCACCGCCACAGGAATTAATTTCTGCTGCTGACCTACGCAGACACACCAAGCCTTTTTTACTCCTAAAGCAGTACGCCCATAATGTAGCAAGCTATATACAACTGCTGCTAGCAGCGTAGCAATTAGGGGACTAAGCAACAAGGGAATAAAAAACGACTTTCCCAAAGCAGCAAAGTTTAATTGCGTACCAATAGCAGCCAGCCCTGCCCCTGTTAATGCTCCCGTAATGCCGTGAGTAGTGGAAATAGGAAAGCCTGTAACCGTCGCCAAGATAACGGTTATCGCTGCCCCTAAAGCTACTGCTAGATGAAAGGAACTAGTATCGGCTATCGCTTCTGGCACCAGTCCTTTGCCCGAAAAATTTTTCAGCAAAGCATTAGCCAAAATTACTGAACAGAGCGAACCAGCAAAGGTGGTCGCAGTTGCCCACCAAATTGCCACCTTATAGTTAGTTGTTTGACTGCCAAAAAGAGTTGCTACCCCCTTGAAGTTGTCGTTAGCGCCGTTAGCATAAGCTAAAAATACTGTCGCTACGAAAATAGCAAAAACCCACATAGAATAATTTTTGATTATATTATCCCGTTTATTCTCTAATGGAGGCTTGACGGGACTGTTTACTTTTGGTGGGCAATATATAGTCGATTCTTATTTTAAAAATCAAGTTAATTTTTTTTGCCCACCCTACACCTGATTACTATTAACAGCAATTTCCAGGGGTACAACATTCATCGCTACCAGTGGCAGTAAGATTGTATTCCGAACCTTTGGTTTCTCTAGCGTGACGAACGGCTTTAGTTTTGCAATTAAACAATTTAGCCTCTTCTAAAGCAATGTTTTCATAAGGCTCAATGCCGATAATATCCTGAGAATAAGGACTACAGCAGCTGGTCATAATGTTATAAGTCTTATCGCAGACTGCCATCCGTTCCCCACGACAAAAAACATGACCATCATCATCAACGACTTGTTTCCAAGGTCCTTTGTAAACCACTGACTGCTTTCTTTCCAGACAGACACCCTCTTTTCCTTTGTATGCCCGTACCGTCATCGAGCGAAATTCTACCCCATCAATTACTTGCCAGGGACTCTCTTCTCGCTTAAGGATTTCTACCCCATAAAAACCTGCTGATTCAAACATTTTGAGGAACATGTCTTCTCTAAATGCCCCTGCAATACAGCCACTCCAAAGTTCAGGGTCATTCATGATCTTGGGGGTTGGGTCTTCATCACAGACAATGTCTGAAATTACCGCTCGACCACCTCGTTTTAGTACGCGGAAGATTTCGGCAAAGAGCTGTTGTTTGTCTTGAGGACGGACTAAATTCAAGACACAGTTAGAGATTACGACATCTACGCTATTATCAGCAATTAAAGGTGATTGCTGTCTAAGGCGATCGCATTGAGCTTCATATTCTCCAATCTTGTCGACTGAAGTGACAGGATTTGATTGCAACCATGACTCTAACGGGTCAAGGGGTAATTTTAAATCTTGGATTTTGCCTTTGACAAACTCAGTGTTGGCATAACCTAGCTTGTCCGCCATTTCTCCCTGGTATTTACGCGAGAGGGTTAGCATTTCATCATTAAAATCTACGCCGATAATCTTGCCTGATGCACCAACTTTTTGCGCCAAAATATAGCAGTTTTTCCCTGCCCCAGAACCCAAATCAACTACAGTTTCTCCCTCACTGACATATCGGGTCGGATCGCCACAACCATAATCTTTTGCCACAATCTCTTCAGGTAAAATTTTGGTATAGTTACCCTCATATTCGGTGGGACAACATAGGCTTAGTTGTTGTTGTCTGGCACCTTCTTGATATCTTTCTAATACTGCTGACTCAACATCATAATCGACAGCATTGGATACGGTTGGTTGGTTAGTTAAAATCTCAGTCACAGATAACTAAATCCCTTTACTTAACTAGAATTACATACAGATTAATACAGCGGTTTGCACTTCTATCTAGGACAGAAAAAATGAGAAGTATTTAAGGTAGGGTGGGCAATGCCCACTCTACAGTTACTTGGGTTTTTGTACCAATTAGTTATGCAAACCGCTGTAGAATCTCTAAGAATATAGGCTTAATTTGTGCTAAACAAAAGATTATTCCCAGATGATTTAACTTTTCAGTTATGGTCATACTTTTAGCGCTGACAGATGATTTTTCCCTGAGAATTTGCTGTTTCTAAGTTAAGTTTCAGGGTTACGCTGAAGATATTAATTGTGTCTTCTAGTTTTCTGAGCGCGATCGCCTGGTATTACGATCAACTAGACAAGATTAAGGCGTAACTAAGAATAATTGCTTAAAATGAATATATATAAATCTTTGTAAGTATTGTTGAGCGCAAACCCGATGGCTACTGGACAAGATACTCTGTGGGAAAAATTTCTGCAGCCCATTTTTGGGTTTTTAATCAATAGAGAAGAGTTAGAAGAACTCTCAAATAGTATTGACTGGGAAGCCCAAGGCGATCGCCTAAAAGATCCTCATTTACTCTATCCTGAATATTACAGTTCTCAAAATTTTCACGGTATTGCGGGGGGCTATCTTAACAATGGGGCAGCAGTAACCTACGATCCTGTAACCAAACATGCCCTGCCGCCCAA
>JBCCDL010000909.1:0-2601 GCA_039030815.1 Cyanobacteria bacterium P01_A01_bin.83
AAAGTATTGGCATCAAAATTATAGCGGTCGTATGGTGAGATATAGCGCCAGTTGAGTATAGCGATCGCCTGTTCTTGATCTAATGGTTTAAATATTAGTTTCAACAAAAGTAAATAAAAAAGAATAAACTCTTGACACTTCCTTGTCATATTTAAGGGTCACAATGAATATCAAAACAAGTAGACAATAAATACTAACGAAATGTTTGATTTAAAAACTATTCTGACAACCTTAATTAGCACAGGTTTTGCCAGTAGTTTAGTAGCTTTACCTGTTAGGGCAAATGAAGATACTTTGGTCAAACCAGTTAACGACGAGTTAATTTTAAGCCAGGTTGATTATGGCAACCGCTATAGTAACGAACCATCTGATAGTCTCAAAAATGCTGTGGGCTTAGGAGTTTTGGCAATTGGCACAGGGGTGATTGGTTATCATGTGAGTAGAGCATACAAGCCATCTCTAGTAAATTCTCTGCCTACTATAAATAGTGGTAGCAGTGCTACTTTACTGGCACGTGTCAGTCCAAAACTGCGTCAAGATTTACTCAGACTAGTACATAACCAACAGACAGCCAATCGTCTGCTGAACGGTACTTATAGGAGCCATCCTGGGCGTTCTGCTAACTGGATTGCCGAAAAAGTCATTTATGATCTCAAACGCGATCGCTAGGCTACACTGCGCGTAATCGCTAAATTTACTCTTGAATATCGAGACGATAACCCATGCCATAAACTGTTTCTAACCAATCTTTTGCTCCAACTGCATCTAAACGCTGGCGCAGTCTTCTCACTAATGTTGTCACTGCATTACTTTCGGGTTCGCTACCCCAACTCCAAAGTGCCTGCTCAATTTGGTCGCGGGATAATACTTGCTGGGGATGACGCATTAAATATTCCATCAGTTGAAACTCCCTAACTGAAAGCTGTATATTTGCCTCTCCTCTGCTGAGATTCAAGCTGGTAAGATCTAGCTCTAAATCCCCTAGAGTTAAAGTATCTCCCGTCCATAAAGGCGATCGCCTGCCCAAAGCTCTAACTCTTGCCAGCAATTCTAGAACATCAACAGGTTTGACAATATAATCATCCGCACCCGCATCCAAACCATCAACTTTATCAGCAGTAGTATCCTTCGCTGTCAACATCAGTACTGGGGAAGTATTGCCTGCATCGCGATATAAACGACAGAGTTCTACACCGCTAACTTGCGGCAACATCCAATCCAGAATTAATAAATCATACTGCTTCTCATCTATTAGCCACTGTGCCGTTGCTCCCTCGGACACTGCATCAACTACATGTCCAGTCTGAGACAAGGCTGTCTGCAATGGTTCTAACTGTGCTGGATCGTCTTCAACTAGGAGAATTAACATTTGGATTATTGTGACAGACTGCGTAAAAGACTATTGATCTTTTCTACAGAATTATTATCACCTTGATTGCTAAATATTTGCTTGGCTTTTTGCCAATCGGCGATCGCTAAATCAATTTTGTTTTGTTGATAGTAAATTTGTCCTCTGTTGCCATAAGCATCAGCATTATTAGCATCAATTTTAATTGCTTGATTAAAGTCAGCCAATGCTAGATCATATTTATGCTGCCGAAGATAAATAGCTCCCCGATTTGAATAAGCTAAAGATGAATGGGAACTAAGTTCTATCACCTTACTAAGATCGGCGATCGCCAGATTATATTGACCTCTCTTTTGATAGAGATTCCCCCGATAAACATAAGCTTCCCATAGTTGAGGATTGGAGTTAATTGTTTGATCAAAATCCGCTAATGCCAAAGCATATTGTTCTTGCCTAAGATACATTAGTCCACGATTGTAATAGGCTTCTGATAAATTGGGATCAATATTTATTGCTTGATTAAAATCAGTCAATGCTAAATCATACTTATTCTGCTTTTGATAAATAACTGCGCGATTGACGCGAGGGGCGGCGTTATTAGGATATAAATCTATTGCTTTACTGTAATCAACTAATGCTAGATCATATTGATTTTGCTCTTGGTAAATAGCTCCACGACTATAATAAAGTTGGGATAGATTTAGATTAGCTTTTGTGATCTTGGGGTCATCATCTGGAGTTACATTATTATTGCCTGGATCGTAATAAAGAAATCCTTGATTAAAATGATTTTCCGTAGAATTTTGATAAAGATCTATGGCTTTTTTATAATCAAGCAAACCTAAATCATAATCTTTTTGTTTATAGTAAAAAATTGCCCGAGCATGATAGCCTTTGGCATTATTTGGATGCAAAGCTATTACTTTACTAAAGTCGGCTAAGGCTAGATTATTTTTTCCTTGTTGAGAATAAACATGTCCTCTAGCAATATGAGCATAAGCATCATTAGGATCGATCTCTATTGCTTTAGTAAAATCAACTATAGCTAAATCGGTTTTTCCCTGTCGGCTATAAATAACAGCACGATTATAATAAGCTGAACCATAGTTCGGATCGAGGTTGATTGCCTTGCTAAAGTCAATTACGGCTGACTCATCTTGTCCTTGCAAAGTGTGCGAGAATCCTTGTTGCGTATATTCCTGAGCAGAAGTATCCGTATCTTGATTTTGAGCAACTGCTTGTGGGGCAAATAC
>JBCCDL010000910.1:0-2598 GCA_039030815.1 Cyanobacteria bacterium P01_A01_bin.83
ACGGGCAGAAAGTCATCTTATTGCGCTCAATTGCTGTGGCAGAGGGGGATTCAAGATTTAGAACAGTTGCCAGGATTTTTAGACCCAGCGCTATATCAACCTGCTAGCCACAAAGCTTTTGGCACAGAAATGGAATTTGCGATCGCTCGACTAAAGCAAGCACGAGATCGAACAGAAAAAGTCACCATTTGGGGTGATTTTGATGCTGATGGGATAACTTCTACTAGCGTTTTGTGGGATGGTTTGGGGCAGTTTTTCTCGCAGCATTTACAACTGGATTATTATATTCCTAATCGCCTCACGGAATCTCATGGTTTGAATAATCCTGGTATTGCCAAGCTAGCCGCTGCGGGAACCAAATTAATTGTCACTTGCGATACGGGCAGCACTAATTTAGCAGAAATTGCTTACGCTAGGGAGTTAGGAATTGATATCATCGTTACCGATCACCACACTTTGCCTGAATCTCGTCCTGAGGTGACGGCAATTATTAATCCTCGCTATCTTGAAGCAGATCATCCCCTGTATCATCTTTCGGGGGTAGCAGTAGCCTATAAGTTGGTTGAGGCTTTATACGATGCCTTACCCGAAATTCCCCAGCAACCTGTAGAACATCTGTTGGATTTGGTTGCTATTGGTCTGATTGCCGACTTAGTGGAGTTAAAAGGAGACTGTCGTTATTTGGCGCAGGTAGGTATCCAGCAGTTAAGAAAACAAACCAACCCCCAAACTATAACTCGCCCTGGAGTAGCAAAATTACTAGACTTATGTAAAAAAAATGGCGATCGCCCGACGGATATTTCTTTTGGTTTGGGACCAAGAATAAATGCTGTAAGTAGGATTCATGGTGATGCTAGTTTTTGTATCGAGTTGCTTACTAGTCAGGATGTTCAACGCTGTAGTCAGTTAGCCCAAGAGGCGGAATTAGCCAACACCCGTCGTAAGTCTTTACAAAAAGATACAATTAAACAAGTTACTAAAAAACTCTTAACTCAATTAGATTTATCTACCACCTCAGTGATTGTCCTCGAAGACCCGCAATGGCAGGGGGGAGTGCTGGGGTTAGCTGCGGGGCAAATTGCTCAAGAGTATGGTCGTCCTACGGTTTTGTTAACCAGTGGTGGAGAGAATGATACGGATCAAGTTATAGCGCGGGGATCTGCCAGGTCGGTTAACGGCATTGATTTATATCAGTTAGTTAAATCGCAATCAGACTTGCTGCATCGGTTTGGCGGACATCCTTTTGCGGCGGGGTTAAGTTTACCGTTGGCGAATTTGAGCTTATTTAGAGAAGGAATCAATCAACAACTGCGACAACAGACTGATTCTCAATTAATGCCCCAGATAGATGTTGATTTAGAAGTGACGGTGGCTGATCTTGGTCAAGATTTGTTTAACGAATTAAGACAGCTTGAACCCTATGGCATGGGTAATCCGATTCCCAAACTATTAATTAGAAATTGCTGGTTTAAAAATATCTGGAATAAAAATATCCAAGACAACCGCGGTCAGAAAATTCAGTATATCAAAACCAATTTTGAAATTTGCGATCGCTCAAGTAAAAATAGCTTTCCTGGTCTTTGGTGGGGACACTATAAAGATGAAATTCCCGTAACCGAATCAGGATTAGCTAACTGTGAAGCGATCGCTGAATTAGATTTTAATACTTATAGTAAACGTTATGAAATTAGATTAGTGGCAGTACGTCTGATGTCAGAAACTAATTGGTTAAATTCTGGATTGAATTCTGCCCTGACGAAGTCACCGCAGGCACCGTCGTTTTACGGCGGTGTAACGGTGACTCAGGTTAATCAAATAATAGATCGCCGTTTTGCCTCCGATAAATTAGCTGATTTATCAGTGCCATTAGCACAAGTTAGTCTACTGCAACAATGCCCTGATAACTGGAGTACAATTAGCCAGCAATATCGACAAGCCCTACATTGCGATCGCTCATTGATATTAGCATACACTCCAGAGCAATCTCCCTCGCCTCAGACAGTTTGGCAGCAACTAGTTGGTATAGCTAAATACCTCAGCCGTAGCCAAAAAGAGGTAACAAAATCTCAAATACAAACCAAGCTAAGTTTGGGAGAAACTAGTTTTAATCTTGGGTTAAAAGCATTATATTTAGCAGGGTTTGATTACGAAGTAATTAACGATTTATATTACTTTTCTTATCGAGGAAATAAGACCAGCTCTGAACTACAATCTGCCGTTGATTTGTTTTCCAGAGCAATCAAAGAAGAAAAGTTTAAGCAGAACTATTTTTATCGAGTTCCTCTAGCAACTATCAATCAAGAATTAAATATAAATTACAATTAAATTATTAATGCCTTAACTGTTTAGTTTTGATGAAGCTATTAATAGTGTTGTGTAATTTTACCTATACCAAAAGTTAGCTTTCACTGGCAATTTCATAGAGTATATTATGTATGTTACATATTAATTTAATAGATTTATTCTCCCTCACTATTAATGTCTCTAGGATTAACAGCGTTAGTTATATCTAATCAATATGTTCCTCATGGACACTGCTATTTATGGCAAACACCTTTAGTCGGATTACATGTTGCGGCTGATGCCCTAATTGCGATC
>JBCCDL010000911.1:0-2593 GCA_039030815.1 Cyanobacteria bacterium P01_A01_bin.83
CACGACATAGACCACCCTAAGTAGATCGCGCCCGTTAACGGCATCTGGCTTAACGTGACGAACGGTGGACTTAACCTGGGTGAACATATAATTTGACTCTCCTTTAATAATTGTCGATCCGAAAAGGCTAATCGTGGTAGGGTCGCTCTTTACCTACCCAGAAAATAGGCTTTTACCTGTAAAGTATTTTTATCAAAAAACGTGACCCAAAATACGCCCACCCCCTTATCTGACACAATTCGATAACAATTACTAAACATTACGTAACAAACTTTTACAATTTTACTGAGTGCTTACTTCAGTTTTGCTTTACATTTGTTAACAATAGGTGTATGACAATTTTTAATATATGCGATATGTGGTTGGGGTAGTAGGGCGATCGCTTTTCTGCAAAGATCAGGATCTTAAAGATCAGGATCTTTTGATATGTAGGGTAAACGGCATTACAGATAAGTTTAAATAATAAGAATTTATGTTCAATATTTGGGATTTTCGCTAAACGCGAGATCACAGATATTACTTTATTACGCAATTAAAATTTAACTACTTATTAAATATTTTCAGGAGTTAAGGGATGGCTATAAATTACTTTATTGCGAAGGAAGATAGTTTAGATAGTTTGTATAAAAAATTAATTCTCTGGTTTAAAGAAAGACAGTATGTAGTAGATGCGGTAGAAAATAGTGATGAGTATTTGATTCAGGCTAGAAAAACAGGAACATTCAGAACGCTAACGGGAACTAATCAAGCCTTCAAAATCAAAATTACCTGGTCGCATAATTCCGATAATGAAAATGAATTTATATTTGAGACAAGTACTGGTAAATGGGTATCGAATCTAGCTGGTGCAGGGGTGACGGCAATGTTTACTGGAGGCTTTACAGTATTAACTGGTCTAGCTGGTGCGGGATGGGCTTTGGTTGTTGAGACTAACATCATCGACTATGTAGAAAATCAATTGAATTATAAAAAGATTAAAAATGAAGTAAAATCACTCACAACAGACAATAAAATTAATCATAATACTTCTCAAGTAGAGAAGAGTGAGGTAAACAAAAATACAATTTCATCTAATGTTTCTCCCCAGGTAAAAGCTGAAGAGAAACTCAAACAAGAAATAGATATATTAGCAAAAGCATATCAAGATGGTATCTTGGAGAAACAAGAGTATGAAGCTAAGACAGACAGCTTAAAAGCTAAAATATTTCAATATGAAATTGATTTTACTGTAGAAGAAAAAATGCAAAAATTAGAACAAGCATTTGTACAGGGTGTTATCAATGAGTCAGAATACGAATCAAAGGTAACTAAAATTCGCGAGACAGTGGAAAAAGATATAAATCAAAGAAAAGTACAAGAAGAAAATCTAGCATTGATGATCAAGTTCAAACAAGCATTAGATAGTGGCATACTGACTAAAGAAGAGTATGAAGCGAAGACAGCCAAACTTAAAACTATTAATGCTTAGTAAATACTTTGTTGGTGGGAAATAATGATTTACTTATAGTATGTTCCCATCTTCAAATTCATGCTATTGAAATATATAGCGATCGCTTAGAAATGATGCGGGTACTTCACAGAAAAGATTTTTATCGCTATTTTCCATAAATAAATGAATAGCATTGATGGAAGTTAAAAAGATAAGGCGATCGCTTTTATATAGATTGAAGTGTGGAGCGATCGCAACCTGAATCCAAAACTACTTTTCATAATGGTAACGACAAGAAATAATAGTTATGTAATTGTCGTCAATAGCATAAACCAGTCTGTTGGTTTCATCTATTCTTCTCGACCAAAAACCCGATAAGTTCTCTTTTAAAGGTTCGGGTTTGCCAATACCTTCAAAGGGATTTGACATCGTATCTTTAATTAGACGATTGATTCTCTTGAGGGTTTTCTTATCTTGCGACTGCCAATAAAGATAATCTTGCCAAGCCTTATTTCCCCAAGCTAACTTACGCATCTAATAAATCATGTTCTTCTGCTTTGCCTTCTCTGTATTCGGCGATCGCTTCTTCCAGATGTTTCGCATTAGCAGGAGATTTGAGTAAGTAGAAAGTCTCCATAAGGCTATCGTAATGACTTTTAGACATCAACACAGCATCTTCCGCATCTCTTCTGACTATCACAGTACAGTCGCGATCATTGGCTACTTGATCTAAAACTGCTTTAAAATTGTTTCTGGCTTCGCTAAAGTTGACAATTTCCATAAACCTACTTGTTCATAACTATGTACAAGTATAATTGAAAACTAATTTTGAAACAATGATGCGATTTCACTTCTAGAAATTTTTGTCTTCTAACACAAAAAATACGGCTTCCTATTTTGCAAATATTGGACACAACTCCACAAAGCTGAATGTAACTTGATCTATTAAACTTCCACAATTACAGGTGCATGATCGCTGGGCTTCTCTAACTTTCTGGGTTCAACATCAATCCAACATTTAGCGGCTTGCTGATAAAGCTTAGAGGTTAAATAATGATGATCGATGCGCCAACCGCGATTACGAACAAATCCCCCAGAGCGATAATCCCACCAGCTAAAATGCCCTGCATCATTAGTAAACTTGCGAAAAGCATCTTGAAACCC
>JBCCDL010000912.1:0-2587 GCA_039030815.1 Cyanobacteria bacterium P01_A01_bin.83
TACTAGTGACCAACTCTTCATAATACTTAGACATTTTCTGTGCTTTATGAGACCAAGTCTGGGTCTTGGCAAATTCATAGCCAAATTTACTCATTGATCCGCGTTTTTGTGGATTGTGATAGAGATCTTCTACTGCTTGAGCTAATAAGTTAGTTGTTTCAGTTGGATTGGTAACGGGGACTTTAATGCCAGCACCTTCAGGAACAAAATCTTTGGCTCCTTGATGGTCTAAGGTGATTATTGGTAGCCCACAAGCCATCGCCTCAAAAAGTTGTGCCCCCAAACTATTACGCAAGCTGGTGAATAAAAAGACATCGTTTTGCAAATACTCTTGTTTGAGTTGCCCCCAGGAAATACGACCTTTGCAGTTAACCTGATCTTCTATCCCCAACTTTTTAATTAACTTAATTAAGTCATGGTTAGAATTACTAAAGCCAACAACAGTCAATTTCCAAGGAACTTGGGAGTCAACTTTTGCCAAAGCCTCAAGAGCTAAAGGACATGCTTTAGTGGGGATGGGACTACCAACCCAAAGCAACCGTAATTCTTGTGCAGTTGATCTAATCGGCAATTCTAAAGGGATATAATTTTGAGCGATACCAATTACAGCAGCAAGTTCAACTCGATTTGCACCTAATTGCCGAGCCAAGTTGTAAGTTTCGCTGTTGGTTGCCAAAACTAAATCTGCTTGACTAACTGTTTGACGAGAGAATAAATTAAATTGTGCTAATTTTTGAAAGATAAAAGAGCGCAGAGCTTCTTTACGCCATTGATGCGCGAGAAAGTACTGTTTAAACAACGGTGGTGCAACCTGTCCTCCACCTACAGGTCCAAAAACAAATGGTTTATTCAAACGCCAAAGCCAAGAACCACCAGTAATACTCGCCCAGGTTACATGATGAATGATATCAAAACCATGCTCTCGATCGAGTTGACGAGCTATTTTACCAGCCTTTTGTTGCCAACCTAAATATTCGCTCTGCCAGTCAAAATCTCCGATGGAGATTTTAATATAACGTTTAATCCATTGTGGAATAGCAATATAGATAAAATGCAGATTAGGAGTCGGATGTGAGATCAATTCCGACTCAATTGTTTTTTGATTATCAATCAGGGTTAGCACCCAGACCTCGTGACCTAATTCAGCTAGGTGCCACGCCCAGTTCCAGCCATTTCCTGCTTCTGAGCCACAATTAGGTTGACAGGAATATGCCGATATTAAAACTTTCATGCTTGAATTACAATGCGGTCAAATTATCAATAGATTAATATAAATTAATCAGGCTTCAGCCCAATATTTTGGTATTTATTTGCTTGTTTTCTCAAGAACATTTCTCAACAATATCATCAAACTTGATCACAAATATAGTTAGTAGAATTAGGTTATTAAATGTTATGTTCACTTTAATATAATATCGCTTACACTTTTTATTTAGATAAAGTAACTGTGAGATCATGATTGAGATCTGACAATCTTAAGTGGCTTTGTAGAGAAGATCTTTGCTTGGTGCGATCCTCCGAAGGAGGCTGGCTTCGCCAATCGCAATTTTCCACTACATAATCTGGTTTTAGAAACAGCGATTATGCGACTAGCCGAGCGATCGCTACAATTAATATTAAGTCTATTTATTTTGGTAAGATAGCACTACACATTATGGTTGGGAGATTTTTATTTCTTTTTCATCCCTCATCCTTCCCAAGCTCATAACTTAACTTGTCCTAAGGCTCTCTAGGTACTGCGATATATTAGTCCCTGATCTGATTTGGGGTCGGAGCTGACCAATAGCAGCAAAATTCTGCTAAGTTTTCTAAAGACGTATCAGAAAATCCCCCAAGCAGCATGACTTCAAGTAAAGCTAAATCGCCAAATCATCCTTTAGCTCGATTGCTGCAATATGGAGAGAGGTATCGAACGGTTATTTTGCAGGCTACCATCTGTTCTATTTTAAATAGGCTATTTGACCTAGCTCCTCCCGCTATTATTGGTGCGGCAGTGGATGTAGTAGTTCAGCAGGAAGATTCAATTGTAGCTCGCTTTGGCATTACTGATATTTTTGGTCAGTTGGTAGTATTGTCGATTCTCTCGGCAATTATCTGGGGCTTAGAATCGATATTTGAATATGCTTACACTAGGCTGTGGCGTAATCTGGCTCAAGATATGCAGCATGACATTCGCTTGGATGCCTATGGTCATGTTCAAGATTTGGAATTGGCTTATTTTGAAGAGCGCAGCACAGGAGCATTATTATCAGTTCTCAATGATGATATTAATCAGCTAGAGCGTTTTCTGGATGTGGGAGCTAATGAAATCATTCAAGTGCTGACTACGGTATTAGTAGTTGGGGGGTCGTTTTTTATTCTGACTCCTGATATTGCTTGGATGGCGATTATTCCCATCCCGATTATTATTTGGGGTTCGATCTCGTTTCAAAAATGGTTAGCACCCAGATATGCCGAGGTTAGGGAAAAGGTAAGTAACCTCAATTCTCGATTAGCTAATAATCTCAGCGGCATTACTACCATCAAAAGCTTTACTACCGAAGCATATGAAATTGAACGTCTGAGCAGAGATAGCGATGCCTATAGA
>JBCCDL010000913.1:0-2583 GCA_039030815.1 Cyanobacteria bacterium P01_A01_bin.83
AGCGATAAGCCTTATGGCATGGCTTCGCTACGCATTCTGCTGAATTTGGTTCGACATCAAAGAGTTGTTCGATCTCTTTAAGCGCATTTTGATAATCTAATTCGGTTTTGATCGGACGTAATTCCATAGCTATAGCTTTTCAAATAGTCGCTGCATCTATCTTGTCATATTCTTTATGTGTTCCAATAAAGCGAATAAAGATAATACTGACATCATATCTAACATGAACAATTAAACGATAGTCATTACCTTTGATATTAAAAACAACGCGGTTATTAGCAATGATACTGGCATTGCGATAAAGACTTTTGATGTCTGATGGACTTTGCCATTGGGCGCGAGATGCTTCATAAAACCATGCTTTCAAAGATTGTTCGGAGTCAGGATATTTTTCCCAGAAATCCCGTAAAGTGCTACGGGCAATAATTCGCATGATGTAAAATTGCGTCCCGATTTATATCTGGTTGACTGAACAATGTTACTACAAGCTTTGACAACATTTTTCTGAAAAACGATATTTCTTCTGTCTCAAATTAACCAAACCCTTTCCCTCGCTTAGACTGCGACCAAACAATTAACTCCCCATCCTGACCCCCCGCAGCCAACTGTTTGCCATCTTGACTCCAAGCTAAACAGGAAAAACCATTCCTAGCACCTTCTAATATTTGCCCTACTTGTTTGGCTTTTGTCCACAAGCACAACCAACCATCATCCGCAGCAGAGGCTAGTAATAAACTATGGGGATGAAACAGTAGGGCTTGAACCTTGCGCTCGTGTAAAGTTAAAACGTTGGCATTCCAACCATCTTTATCATCAGCTTCTTTTTTCCAGACGGCAATGCCTTCCATACTCGATGCTGCTAACAAAGGTGCATTGCTCGATCTTCGTTGCGACCAAGTTAGATTGGAAATCTTACCAGGAAAACCCCGCATCATCCAAGGATGAGGACTGCCGTATTCTAAAACGGTAATGGTATTGTCGAAATTACCAGAGGCAATATATTTACTGTCCCCAGACCAAGCCGTAACCATACTAGCTGAGGGCATATCAATTAAATAAGGGTCATCATCCCAATCTTTAGTAGACCATACTTTGACTCCGCCATTACCTGCGATCGCAATATTTTCCCCGTTCGGTCGCCAAGCTAAATCTAGAACAGAAGAGTTAGCAAAGGGTAGAGTAGCAACAACTGTTTGACTATCTGCATCCCAGATTTGCACATAACGCCCCAAACTAAAGGCTAAGTGGTTACAAGTAGGACTCCAAGCCAGTTTATCGACCCATGAGGGCGCATTATCCAAACTAGCGATTAATTTCACTTCCTGTTCTTTAAGGAGGGTCGGAGGGATTGACCAAACTCTAACCTTGCCATCCTGTCCGCCAGTAGCCAAAAACTTGCCATCCTCAGAAAAAGCCAGACAGTCAACCGATACTAAACCCGCAGGTAATAAACTAACCAGGTTGCCATCTTGCCATAAAACCACTTCCCCCGCAGCCGAACTAGCAGCTAATAGACCATTGGGCGACCAGGCTACTGCGGTAACGTATTCTGAGAGACTACCCTGCCATTGTTGCTGAAATAAGACTTTACCCTTTGTACCTACACCAAACATTGTTTAAAGTCCTCTCTCAGTTCTGCCTCATCCAGATTGCGACCGATAAACACTAATTCATTCTTACGGGTTTCTCCTTTCTTCCAAGGGCGGTCTGGCTTACCATCCAGTAACATATGTACTCCCTGAAAGACAAAGCGTTCATCTTCCCCTGCAACATTCAAAATACCTTTCATGCGAAAGATATCCACCCCTTTAGTTTGCAATAAGTTACTCAACCAGTCATTTAGTTTTTGTCCGTCTAGTTCTCCAGATTCGACTATGGCAAAAGACTTTACCGTCTCATCGTGTTCGTGGGCAGCTTCGTTTAAAAATTCGGGGTCAACTTCTAAAGCACGGTCTAAATCGAATGCCTGTACTCCCAACAACGCATCCATTCCTAGTTCGGAATTTTGGGTACGATATATTTTTGCCATCCCATTCATGGCTTTGATTTTGCTTTCTAATTCTTCTAATTCTTGGGAACTAACGAGATCGGTTTTATTGAGGAGAATCACATCGGCAAAGGCAATTTGTTCCTGTGCTTCATCTGCCTCCCAGTGTTGCTGAATATGTTTGGCATCCACTACCGTAACCACTGCATCTAAAGCAATCTTGTCTTTCATATCTTCATCGACAAAAAAGGTTTGAATTACAGGGGCGGGATCGGCTAAACCAGTGGTTTCAATCACCAAATGGTCGAACTTGTTGCGACGCTTCATTAAATTGCTGATAATGCGAATCAAGTCACCCCGCACCGTACAGCAAATACAGCCGTTATTCATCTCAAAGATTTCTTCATCGGCATCAATTACCAGTTGATTATCGATACCCACCTCCCCAAACTCGTTAACGATGACCGCTACTTTCTTGCCGTGTTCATGGGTAAGGATGCGATTGAGGAGGGTGGTTTTACCCGCACCGAGATAACCAGTAAGTACGGTGACGGGAACGGTGTTGGTGGTTGTCGCTACCATAATCTAATTCCTAA
>JBCCDL010000914.1:0-2579 GCA_039030815.1 Cyanobacteria bacterium P01_A01_bin.83
ACTAACCTCAGCGCCACCATGGGAACAGAAATTTTAGCGGGCAATACTTTATTGTTGCAGGTAGTTACTTTAGCGGCATACTTTATTGATGGGATTGCTTTTGCTACTGAAAGTATTGCAGGTAATCTTCAGGGGCAAGGAAAAAAAGAGCAACTGTTGCCCTTATTAAAACTTGCAGGTGGGGTTAGTCTGTTAGCTGGGTTGGGTTTTGCCTTAATTTTTGGTTTATTTCCGCAATCTTTATTTGGTTTATTAACCAGTCATCCCCAAGTAATTGTCTTAATCAAGAGCTATGTCTGGTGGTTGCTTCCCATACTAGGTTTTGCCTCTGTGGCATATATGTTGGACGGTTATTTCTTGGGTTTAACCGCAGGTAAGATTTTGCGACAGTCAACCTTAATCGCGGCAATGATCGGTTTTGCTCCTATGGCGATCGCTGCTTGGTATTGGCAAGTCAATCATTTACTCTGGCTAGCATTGGCTTTGTTTATGGCAACCCGAAGTATTACTTTAGCTCGCAAAATTAATAATTAAATTGAATCAGATTAATTCTACCTACCATAAGGTTAGAAAATTCAAAAATTGTCCATTGTCAATTGTCCATTGTCCATTGATAAAACTACATATTTAATTCACTTCTTCCCTAAATATACTCATTACTATAGTTTGCTTGATCAAAGTTTAATAACCATAACTTGAAATGTTTAAACAGATTAATCGCTTAACCTCTCGCCTGGTATATTTTTTGATGGCTGTGATTGTTGCGATCGCTATTATTGTTACAGACACCTATTTTCCTCAATCTCAAAGTTCATTATCGGCACAGACACTCCCTGCCGCTAAAGAAGAACTAGTTGATGTGATCAAGTTTTCCAATACCATCGACAAATTAGAATCAAAATGGGAAAACGATTATGAAGGCTACTTTAACCGTGATTTTTCTAATCAGTCTCGTTCAGCAAGGCAAATTGCTAATCGCTTAAAAGAGGTTAGAGAGCAAACCGAAACTAATCCTGCGGTTATTTGGGCAGTTCCCAGACCAGATTTTTTGCGACTAATTTTGGTCACTCCTGAAAGGCAATTTGTGATTAAAAATATTCCTGGAGCAAACCGTGCCAGGTTAGAAAAGAGACTTGAAGAGTTAGAAACAGCGATTAAAGACCGTAAGTCCCTAGACTATCTACCTCCAGCCAGATTAATCTATAGCTGGATTTTTCAACCCTTAGAACCTTATCTTGAAGCAGAACAGATTGATACCTTATTGCTCTGTACTGGTCCAAAACTGCGATCGCTTCCTTTTGCGGCACTACATGACGGCGAGAAATTTGTAGTTGAAAAATATAATTTAGCCCGTATTCCCGCTTTTAATCTGACTGATACTAGCTACGAAAACGTCTCAGGAAAGACGGTTTTAGCTATGGGTGCCTCGGAGTTTGAGCAACTACCATCACTGCCAGGGGTCAAAACCGAGCTAGACACTATCGTACCAACCTTGTGGTCAGGGCAAAAAATATACAATCAAGACTTTACCGTCAATAATTTAATCCAGGCTCATCAGGCAGGTAATTTTGACATTGTGCATATTGCTTCCCACTCAGATTTTAATTCTGGTACCCCAGAAAATTCCTATATTCAATTTAGCGATCGCAAGTTGAGTTTAGATCAGCTATCAGAGCTAAATCTAGACACTCCACAAGTAGATCTACTGGTTTTGAGTGCTTGTCAAACTGCGATCGGCAATGAGGATGCGGAATATGGGTTTGCTGGGTTAGCTATGCAGGCAGGAGTAAAATCTGCCTTGGCTAGCTTATGGTCTGTCGATGATGCAGGAACAGTATTGTTAATGAGTAATTTCTATGAGGAGTTACAGTCTACTGCGATCAAATCAGCTGCATTAAGACAAGCTCAAGTCAATTTGCTATCACAACAAGTTTTTGTTGATGGCGCTCAGGTTAGAGGATTAGATGTGGAAGTTGAGCTACCTTTTTCTGGTACGGAGGATGAGAATTACTCCCATCCTTTTTATTGGGCAGGATTTACTATTATCGGTAATCCTTGGTAAGTATGCTGTATTAAAAGTGTAGTTTAGTTCAAAACTATTTACTTTAGAAACATCAAGCTGATGCGGTGGACGCTTGGCTATTAGCTGCTGTACGAGCTAATAGCTCTTGTACCGCAGAGGTTGGCATCCTTGCTCCTAAAGTTGTCACTATTTGCGAGGATGCTAAAGAAGCTAAACGTCCCGCCTCTGCATATCCCATCCCATTGGTAAGTCCATAAAGAAAGCCTCCTGCGTACATATCTCCCGCACCAACTGTATCAATCGCCTGTACAGGAAATGGCTCAATTGTAATTAGCTGTTCACCATCAAAAACCACTGAACCTGCTGCACCACGAGTTATGGCAAATCTTTTGCTAAGAGTTTTTAAATAGTCAACTGCCACCGCAAAATCTTCCGTATCCGCCATTAATAAAGCTTCGCTTTCGTTGGCAAACAGAAAATCAACTCCATCACCAATAATCTCTAATAATCCTGGCTTGAAAAATTTCACCATATTAAAATCAGCCAAGGTAAAAGC
>JBCCDL010000915.1:0-2573 GCA_039030815.1 Cyanobacteria bacterium P01_A01_bin.83
CGTATATTTAGCGATCGCGTCCAGCATTTATCTCGGGTCGAGGCTCAAGACTTGTTGGTAATGATGCATAAACAGATGATGTTCAAAGACAATATCTATAAAGAATTGTTTTTAAATCAAGAAAAAGATATTGCTAATTCTCTATTTGGAGAGCCAAAAAATTGAACAACTTCGACATAGACCAAAGATCAAGACTTCTCCAGCAGATATGAGAGGTCTTTTATTTTTAGGGTGGATCAAAATTAGTACTCGGCTTGTAAGCTACTTACTATGTATTGAAAGCCACCTAATATCGCAGTAAGTGGATTAGTTAGGACAAGTTAAGTTATTAGCTCGCAACGATGAGGGATGAGGGATGAGGGATGAAAAAGAAATAAAAATGTCCTAACCATAATGCGTAGTGCTATATATAATAAGCAGACAATTTCAACATACTATTAATTTGAAATGAAAGGCATAAAGGGTAAAAACGTTCTAGTTACAGGGGCAACTTCAGGGATCGGACAGGCGATCGCAGCTCATTTTGCCATAGAGGGTGCCAATGTAGCCTTAAACTATCGCAATGATCCAAGTAAGCTCGACGATACCAAAGAATTAATAGACAAGATGTGTTCTCAAGTCAAAGGTTGTGGCGGTCGAGAATTGCCCGTAGAAGGAGATGTATCTAATGAAGGCGATATTGTTCGGATGTGTAATGAGGTAATTGAGAAACTGGGTAGTCTGGATATTCTAATTAACAATGCAGGTATCCAAACTGCTGCTCCCTCCCACGAACTAGAAACTGCTGATTTTGATAAAGTAATTCAGGTTAATTTACGGGGTGCTTATCTTTGCGCGAGGGAAACCATTAAGCATTTCATGAAAAGGGGTCAAGGCGGCGTTATTATTAATGTATCTAGTGTTCACGAAATTATTCCCCGACCAACATACGTCAGTTATTCCATGAGCAAGGGTGCCATGGAAAATATGACCAAAACTCTAGCCTTAGAATATGCACCCCATGGGATTCGCGTTAATGCGATCGCTCCTGGAGCAACAGCAACACCGATCAATAGCTGGACAGAAAACCCACAGAAAAAAGCAGAGGTTGAGAGCCATATTCCCATGGGTAGAGTGGGAACTTCTGAAGAAATGGCTGCAATCACAGCTTTTCTGGCTTCTGATGATGCCTCTTATATCACTGGTCAAACTCTATTTGCTGATGGTGGTTTAACTCTTTATCCTGATTTTCTCAATCCTTGGTCTGCTGGAGAATAGCAACTAAACAGTATCTACAGCAATTTTCATTTCTATTGCCCATTAACAATATGTCAGCAAGTTGTAAATAAATACTCATCACCACTTTAATATATGTTGCGTAGAATATTCTTGAGTGTCCTGTGGCTAACCTTTGTCGGCTATGCCTTCATTTATGTTAATTCTGTTATCCAGTCCCAGGAATCAGATTGGGATTTGATTGTCAAGTTATCATTAGGACAATTTACAGGCATCAATCCTTTCATTGTGGCAATTTTCCTGATTATGGGGATTTTTCCCACAACTTATGCCGCATTTATTCTCTTTGATGCCGACGAGCAGAAAATTCCTCCTGCTCCTTTTGCGATCGCTAGTTTTGCTTTGGGAGCATTTGCCCTATTACCTTACTTAGTTTTGAGAAAATCTAATACCACTTGGCAGGGAAACAAAAATTGGATACTGAAAATTCTTGATTCTTCTTTATTGGCAATAATTGCTTCAATTGCGATGCTGGTATTGTTGATTTGGGGAGTAACTCAGGGAAATTGGTCAGATTTTGTCACTCAATGGCAAAGCTCTATGTTCATTAATGTAATGAGCATCGATTTTTGTATTCTCTCTCTTCTTTTTCCCGCTATTGCAGGGGATGATTTAAAACGACGTGGAGTTGAATCAGGGATACTAAAATTTATCCCCTATGTTCCTCTGTTGGGAGGTTTCATCTACTGGTGTTTTCGTCCCAAACTACCAGAAACAGAAAGTTCAACTCAGGCAATAGCTAATTCTTAAATTAGCAACATCATTTAAGAAATAGTATACGAGGTGTTACATGGGGGCAACTCCTTTGTCCGATATCGCTTCTTCCTGATAATAAGGCTGCCTGCCGTTTGCGTTTGCGGAGTAAGTCGTTCTTCGGACTCATCTATGTCGGCACTTGTATGCACCGTGACCGACGAGCGCTTGCACCGCCTACAGGGTTGGGCATGAAGACTGGTGCAACTAGTTTAGACCAACTATAAGCATCTGCCATACACATCGTACTAGCAAAGAAGATTCCCTCTGGTTTGAGATAAGATCAAAAAGCATCAGGTAAGATTTGCACAAATAATATACCGCCAAAGAGCGATAAGTCTACGGCATGACTTAGCCACACAATAACAACAAAAATTAATTGATAGATCATAGAGAGGAAAAATGACCAAGCAAATTTAAACTATTTTATCTTGATCTTCTAAGCCAAATACCTATAAAACAGTCAATAAAATGTATTTATTTATACATCAATAGTCATACAAAACATTTTACTGAAAGTACCTTGTATCGATGTCCCTATATAG
>JBCCDL010000916.1:0-2572 GCA_039030815.1 Cyanobacteria bacterium P01_A01_bin.83
ATAAGGCGGGAGTAAGGGTTAGAAAAAATGTTGATTGATTAATACTGTCAAGAGGAACATCAGCAGAGGTGATCAATACCGCACTAACTACTCCCCAGGCAACTGCCATAAAAGAACCAAATAGAAATGACTTGTAAGCCAATTGGCTTAGATCTATCTTTTGATTTTTAATTAACCATTTAAGAATATCTTCTATAGTTACAGCGAGTATTCCCCCCAGTAAACCATAACCAGAGGCTGTTAATTTAATTTTGTCAAATTCTGTTAAATAGATCATAGGTTGAGGTTTTTGATATTAGCCTAATATTTTAACAATTTAATTGATGATGCTTTTTCTAACCAAAATGGTAATTGAGGATAGCTCTTTCTCAGATTAATTACAGTATTGTAGAATAATCTATTCTATGAGAATTTTAAAATTAGTTTGTAATGGCAACTCCAGGTAAAGATATTGTTAAAACCATATTAATAACTGCAATATTATGTTCTGTATTTTGGAATTTATTATTGAAACGAGATAATTTTGATATTTCAACTATCATTAACCAACTCCAGTTAGGAAAACTGCTTAAGCTTCCTAAAAAAGATTCATTTAAAGAAGTTCAAGCACCTAATGCTAATATTATCTACTATAGCAGTAGTTCCTGGCTTGATATTGCTCAAATTATTGATGCTAAAATCACTGGATTTCATCGTCACTTTCAAGTAACTATTAAGCCTGTGGGTTCGCAAAAAGCAAAACAAAATTTGATTAATAATGCCAGTAAAGTTCCTTTTGTTATTTCTTCAAGTCCATTAAGTCAGTTAGAGCATGAGCAAGCTTCTCAGAGAGGATTAGACTTGCGCTCAACTGCGATCGCAGTGGATGGAGTCGCTTTTGTTGTTAATGAAGAGCTGCCATTAACCGAGATAACAATAGACCAAATTAGGCAAATATACAATAGAGAAATAAGTAACTGGAGTCAGATTATTCCTGGTTATAATGAAGAGATTTTGGCTATCTATCCTAATCCTAAAACAAGAGGAACTGGTCAATGGTTTGAAAAAGAAATATTACAGAAAGAATTTGAGCATCAACCTTGCAGTATAAGACAACAATTATCAAATAATAACTGCTTTGTACAAGAAAACACTGAAGGAAAAAATATTTTAAAAAATAATATAAATGCTATTTATTTTGCTACAGCAAGCCAAATTATTGATGAATGTGGACTAAACAGCCTTAAACTATTTAGCGATCAGACAGAAAAATTTATAGCGCCGTATATAGTTAGCTCTATCGAGGGGGGTGAATGTATAAATAAAAAGAATAGAGTAAATACTTCAGTCATTAAGTCCCAAGAGTATCCTGCTCTAAGATATATCTATATAATTGCTAACTTTGATAGCGGTACCAATCAAGAAATAGCAGAAGCCTATATTAAAATGCTCAAGACTGATGACATTCAAGCAGAAATTGACCAAAACGGCAAGTTTCTCAGCATTGTCAATTCTGTAGAATAATTAGAACTGGATATTGATTAAAAAACTCAAAAAAACTCAAACATTTTATTCAAATGTACCTTTCTCCCACCAATTTTGGGTTTTTGACCAAAAAGTACGGGAAGCAGGCTGAACCATAATCGTTTGATTAATCGCATCTAAAGCTTCATTTGCATCTTGATAACGCTGTTGACAATCATGGTGGGTCATTATTTTCAGAATTTTAAGTAGGCGATCGCTTATTTTCAGGTTTGGACTATTTTGCCATTGGTCATCGTAAACCAA
Organism: Cyanobacteria bacterium P01_A01_bin.83; assembly: GCA_039030815.1. GTDB lineage: Bacteria > Cyanobacteriota > Cyanobacteriia > Cyanobacteriales > Xenococcaceae > Waterburya. The sequence goes on from JBCCDL010000916.1 coordinate 1,768, forward strand.
TCCAGTCAGACCTACAATACCAATCATGCCAACTGAATAAATATCACTGGCAAATACAGGTTGACCTTTATATTGTTCTGGTGCTGAAAAAGGAGGACTAACAATAATTGTCGGAAAAGAATTTTTAAAGCTATCAATCATAGTATTGATGGTATTTATTTCTTTAACCGCACCAAAGTCAATTAGCACTAATTTTTGATCGTGCTTTCTACGCATAATATTGGATGGTTTAATATCCCTATGGATAGATTTATGTTGATGAACAAAGGCTAAAATTTCTAAAATTTCTCGCAAAAATTTAATAGTCTTTGCTTCACTCCATGGTTGGTTAGCAATAATTTCACTATCCAAATCCTCTCCATCTATATATTCTTGTACTAAATAAAATTCATTGTTTTCTTCAAAACAAGCAAAAAGAGCAGGAATTTGCTCGTGATTGCCCAGTTTATACAAACATTTGGATTCTCTCTCGAACAATTCTGTTGCTTTTTCCAAAAAAGTCGGCTCAATTTTTTGGCGATTTAGCTGTTTAACAACACATTTATGATTGTGGGGTAGATCCAAATCTTCTGCTAGATAAGTAACACCAAATCCAGTATTATTGCTAATTACATCAATAATCTGATAATGGCTACGGAGAATTTTACCACTAGACAACAGATTCCTGGGCTCAGATTTCATAGCAGTATCGCCTACGTTAATTCTTTGATATGCATTGATTAGAAATTATCATGGTTTTCCTGGCTCGGTTTTGGGCTATACTTTTGTTTAATTTTTTTTACCTAACTTGTTTGAGATTGTGGCA
>JBCCDL010000917.1:0-2571 GCA_039030815.1 Cyanobacteria bacterium P01_A01_bin.83
ATTAGATAACGCTCCCTGGTTGTAAAGAGAGTTGAACCAGAGCGGAATGCAATCGCTGAGATCGGCTTAATTTTGTTGTCGATAGAGAGATACAATGCCGTGACCTCCTCCCACACTGATTGCAAGCAATACAGATGTGGGTTTCCCTAAACTCACGATTAGGTTTTCCTGGCTACTTCTTGTTTCCAAGTTTTACACCACTTATCTAGATATGAAAAAAATCACATCCCGACAGATCGATTGCCCAGGCAGTTTCCATTTCCGCCAGTCCAGCGGTACAGCTTTCAGAATACATCCTTATTACGGCGTATATTTTACGCAACCACCGACAGATGCGGCGAACTATGCGCCTTTCTCCGATTGAGACTATTTCTTGGTTGCAACTCCCTATATACGATTTTCAAGGTTCTCTCTAGATTTAGTTTTTTGTTTTACTTCCGATCTTCGGCATCTAGAAGCCCATTGATACGCTCAAGATTAAGTATACAACGCCCAAAACTCCTGTTGAATAAAGATTTCATGAATTGCTTATTAACTATTTTATTAACGCTCGTTACCTCGCGGTTCGATTCATCCGAACACTGAATTAGTTTCTTCGCTATCGTTACGTAAATTACTACAATGCGGGGCTTCCCGCCGTAAAGCTAAATTTCTAAGCCATCACTACTCATCAATTTATAAAGAGCCTGAAGTCTAGTTTTTGCTTCTAGTTTGACTAAAATATTATTGATATGGAACTTAACGGTACTATCGCTGATGTAAAGTTTTTCGGCAATATCGCGATCGCGCAATCCTGAAGCTAAAAGCGCGATGACTTCTCGTTCTCGATGGGAAAGTTGCTGTTTGTGGTGAATATCCTCAATACCCCAAGTATCACCTCTGTTCACCGTAGCTACAGCCTCTCTTAACTGGTTGGGAGTCGTTGCTAGATCTACTTGAGCTTTGGCAGTGTCGGGAATTTTAGAGTTATAGTTAATCCAAATAAGGCGATCGCTTGTGTCTACCAGAGAACTCATATCTGTTAGAAGGGGTACATGGAAGTCTTGACTGGTGCAAACCTTTAATCCCGCAGAACAGGCTAGCTGACTAAATCCTATTTGTAACAGGGGAGAACGGCATTTAATACGCAGATGTAACGGGGTAGTTTTAACTGGGGCAGGAAACTCAAGGGATATCTGAATTGCTTTGATACTTGCTTCAGTATTGATTTTAAGGTTTCCCCCGAAACAAGAGGCGATGGAAAATAAATTACCAAACATCAAGTTTCCCCATTCCACTCGATCTTGAGTATTTTCAGGCAAGATTGTCACGATCGCCTCTAAGGAAACCGAGTCAACTTCATAGGTCAAGCGACAGTAGTTACAGTCTAAAGTTTTGAGTATTTCGGCAACTTTTAAAAACAAATTAATCTGGGATAGATGGAGACATCTTTCTGTTCCAACAACTGTTAATTTTGTGTAACCTAACAAGTAAGACAGGCTGTCAGAAAGAGAAAGTTCGGCAAGAGTTATTGGCTTTTTGGTTTGTGAATCAATTTGTTCCTGTTGATGCAGAGAAGCAATTTCTAAAGCCACAGTCAAAGCGGTACAAAGACTTGATAGTACCTCCTGAAACTCCGATCTCATCGGATTATGACCAAATATTGCCAATACCCCGAATATTTTGTCCAAACTCACCAAAGGATAACCAGCAAAACTTTTAAGCTTATTAGCGATCGCCCATTCAGGATATCTAATCCAAGTTTCTTTCGCCAAGTTATTACTCAGTAAAGATACGCGATTTTGAGCAATTCTACCAATTTTATAGGCACCGATGGGAATGCGACTAAAAGAACCGTCGGTGTGAGTATATAATCCAGACGAAGCAGCCAGTCGCAACATTTTTCCATCGGGTTCGATTAGCCAAATTCGAGCAAAAGCACAGTTAAACTGCTCGACTAATCCATCAGTAGCTAACTGTGCAATTTTCTTTGGATCTAGAGACTTGGAAAAACTTTGTGCCACTCGATCGACTCGCTGTAAATCCCAGACTAACCCCGTGTTTTTAAGCATGGTTGGGTAAATTATTAATATTATTCAATATTTCATCTCTGGTGTTGGCAGGTGTTTTTCCTATGGTATACACAACTTGCTTTGCCAACTTCCGATTAGACGGATGGGTAATCAAAAACCTATTTAATTCCATATTATTAATAACAAGCTGGTTTCGTTCGCGCACAATAGCAACCGACTCATCCAGATCTGGTGATGGCAATAGTAACACTACGTTAATCTAGGGAGCTAAAAGTTCGCGGGCGCGTTCTAAGTCTTCATCTTCCTCATAACTGACGTTACGCCCTCTGCCCCCTGCCTCTTTTCAATCAACTCTGTACCTCACCGATATGACAAAGGCAAGAGTGGGTTCCGCATGTACTGCTATATATTGATTAACTGCTAAGAATTACGTTCGAAACTCCCTTTGATTACTTTCGCCAACAGTATCTTTGCTAGTTTTTCTCCTAATTAGTAACTAATTTACTTCCTTGGTTAGATGCGATCGCGTGAAACATCTGCCAAATTGAGGCGATAGTCA
>JBCCDL010000918.1:0-2569 GCA_039030815.1 Cyanobacteria bacterium P01_A01_bin.83
AAAGGTACTAGTCCCTTAACTGCCTATTACTTTTGGCCCCGTAACGACGCTTGGCAACAGTTAAAAGATGAACTAGAATCCAAACATTGGATTGAGGAAGCAGAGAGCATTGATATCCTCAACCAGGCTACAGAGGTCATTAACTTCTGGACAGAGAGAGGAAAAACTACTCCTATGACCCAGGCTCAAACCAAATTCCCCAATATTGTCTTTACTGGAACAAATTAATCACCAACTACAGCAAGTGATTTACAAGTAGTTCATATTTAAGCTACTGCAAGAGAAATAAGTAAAATTAATTCCCGTAATAATAAAAGGCAGAATCAAATGATTTTCTGCCTTTTTTGATGTATTGATGTCAGTTGATGCCTCTAATACTGTCTGAAAAACTGGCAAAATTTAATTCTAGAGCATAACTCCTGAAGCTTGGAGACGCGCTCTAGCTTTTTTCATTGAGTTTTCTGCTTGAATTTTTTCTTGACGATTATCGCTGTTTTCCACCTTTTGAAACCTAGCTTGTGCCTGCTCATAATCACTACGGGCAGTATCTTGATCGATATCATCTCCCAGTTCAGCACCGTTGACGAGAATTTTGATCTCATCATCTTCTACTTCAGCAAAACCGCCCATTAAAGCAACTGTTTTCCACTCCTTGTTAGGACGGACACGCAACACTCCAACTTCTAAAGCAGTTAATAGCGGTGCGTGACCAGAAAGAATTCCCAGTTGTCCAGTAGTGCTAGGTAAAATAATTTCCTCTACCTGATCGTCCCAAACTGTTTTGTCTGGAGTTATTACTTTTACACTTAACGCCATTTATCATTTACCATTTATCATTTATCATTTATCAGCAGATAGAAAATAGCAAACAGTGGCTAGTACAAAAAAGATTGCTCACTGTTTACTGTTTACTGTTTACTGTTTACTGTTTACTGTTTACTGATTAAGCGGCAGCTTTTAGTTTTTCAGCTTTAGCTTTAGCTTCATCAATATTTCCTACTAGATAGAATGCCTGTTCAGGCAAGTCATCTAATTCTCCATTGAGAATTGCTTGGAATCCTGAAATAGTTTGTTCTAAAGAAACATATTTGCCAGGTGCGCCAGTAAATACTTCAGCTACAAAGAAAGGTTGTGACAAGAAACGCTCAATTTTACGGGCGCGGTCTACAACAATTCGGTCATCCTCTGAAAGTTCGTCCAAGCCCAAAATCGCAATAATATCTTGCAACTCTTTATAACGCTGTAGAGTAGACTGAACTGCACGAGCAGTATCATAGTGTTCATCACCAACAATACTAGGCTGTAACATGGTGCTAGTAGAATCTAGAGGATCTACAGCAGGATAAATACCTTTAGAAGCCAAAGCACGAGAAAGTACTGTAGTTCCATCTAGGTGAGCAAAAGTAGTTGCAGGTGCAGGGTCGGTTAAGTCATCCGCTGGTACATATACCGCTTGAATAGAAGTAATAGAACCTTCTTTAGTAGAAGTAATCCGTTCTTGTAAGTCTCCCACATCAGTACCAAGAGTAGGCTGATATCCTACCGCAGAAGGCATCCGACCTAAGAGTGCTGATACCTCAGAACCAGCCTGTACAAAGCGGAAGATATTATCAATAAATAGCAGTACGTCTTGCTTATTAACGTCGCGGAAATATTCAGCCATGGTCAAAGCCGATAGACCAACGCGCATTCTAGCTCCAGGTGGCTCGTTCATTTGACCATAAACTAGAGCAATCTTAGATTCTTCAGGATTATCAGCATTGATTACGTTGGACTCAATCATCTCGTTATAAAGGTCATTTCCTTCACGAGTACGTTCGCCCACACCACCAAATACGGATACTCCACCGTGCTGAATTGCAATGTTGTTGATCAACTCCATCATAATAACGGTCTTGCCAACACCAGCCCCGCCAAAGAGACCAATTTTGCCGCCTTGACGATAGGGAGTCAATAGGTCTACAACCTTGATTCCAGTTTCAAATACTTTGGGAGCTGTTTCTAAATCGGTTAACTTAGGAGCAGGTCGGTGAATGGGGAAAGTTTGGTCAGTGTTTACAGGGCCTTTTTCATCTACAGGTTCGCCCAAAACATTAAAGATTCTGCCTAAGGTACCTTTACCAACAGGCACGTTGATGGGTGCGCCAGAATCGACAATATCCATACCTCTAACTAGACCATCAGTACCGCTCATAGCAACAGCACGAACCTGGTTATCACCAAGTAGTTGTTGCACTTCGCAAGTTACTGAAACATCCTGTCCAGCGGGGTTTTTGCCCTCTACTTTTAAAGCATTATAAATACGGGGCATTTTGCCGCTAGGAAACTCGGCATCTAATACGGGACCGATAATCTGTGTAATTTTACCAGTGTTTGTTTTATCTGTGGTGGCTACCATTTTTTAATATCTACTTGGTGGTTAGCTGTTTTATATGGCAGGTAAAATCTTAATTAAGTGTAAAATTTTGCCACCTTTAAGACTATCATTTAACGATTCCCTCTAGTAATTAATTTGCGAAATTGGTCATAGGTGAAGGCAAGTTTGCTCTGATTAATTGGTAAACAGGAT
>JBCCDL010000919.1:0-2566 GCA_039030815.1 Cyanobacteria bacterium P01_A01_bin.83
GTGTTACAGGCTCAACATCTGGTTTTGGCAATACGCAAGAAAGCTACTTCAAACGGGTTGAATCAATGAAGCTAAAAGCTGCTCAAATAGTAGGTTTTGGTATAAAAGATGCTGAAACATTTCAACAAGCTACAAAAAACACCAAAGGTGCCATTATAGGTTCTGCTTTCATAAAAATGCTCACGGCAGAAGGAATCAAAGGAATAGCCCCTTTCATAAAGAGTATTAGGTAAATAATCGAACAGTGGGCATTTTTTTAGCCTTTAGACGATTTTTAAGACTTCGAAAAGCAATAATTAAATCTAATTATTGCTTTTTTTGTACTTTAGAAATTCAACAAAAAATAGATTATGGAAAAAAAATTAGAATCGTTTGATTTAAGTAAAATTACTGATTTAGTAATTCAGTATGGAACTAAAGTGTTACTTGCTTTAGTAGTGCTCATTATTGGACTTTGGATTATAAAACTAATAATGAAAGGCGTTAAGAAAGCATTAAACAAATCTGATATAGATGTATCATTAAAAGGGTTTGTTTTGAGTTTAATCAATTGGACTCTTAAAATTCTTTTGTTCATTACTGCATTAGGACAGCTAGGTGTTAAAACGACGTCATTTGTAGCTATTATTGGTGCAGCCGGTTTAGCTATTGGCTTAGCTCTTCAAGGTTCCTTAGCTAATTTTGCTGGTGGAGCTTTAATCCTTTTGTTTAAACCATTTAAAGTTGGTGATCTTATACAAGCTCAAGATGCTATTGGTGTGGTAAAAGAAATACAAATATTTGTTACCAAAATACTTACACCTGACAATAAAGAAGTGATTATTCCTAATGGTTCTTTATCTAATGGAAATATAACTAACTTCTCAAGTACAGGACATTTACGTGTGGACTTAACTGTAGGAATTAGTTACGGTGATGATATTGAAAAAGCCAAAACTGTAATTTTAGAAACTTTACTAAGCGATCCTAAAGTACTTAAAACACCTGCTCCTACAGTAGCAGTAGGCGAATTAGCAGATAGCTCTGTAAATATTTTGGTTAGACCACATGCCACTGTTGACAATTATTGGGATGTGTATTTCAACTCTTTACAAAATGTAAAAGTAGCCTTAGACAACGCAGGTATAGAAATTCCTTTCCCTCAGCAAGTCAACCATACCGCAAAATAAACAATGTCTAGTCCTAAATAACCGATACAAATTATTAAAGGATTAAATTTATAATTTAAAGCTTAACGATGCTAGCATCGTTAAGCTTTTTTGATTTATACTGTTTTCTTTTTAATGCTGATTGATTGTGCATTTGTATAGGAGTTAGCATTGAATTAGATAAATGAGGTCTATTATGGTTATATGTTTTAACTGCATCATGCACTATTTTTTGTTTAATTTCAAGACTGCTGTTATATTTTGCAATATCAAATTCCTGTTTTAATATACCATTAATGCGCTCTGCTATGGCGTTTTCATATGGGTCATATTTTTCAGTCATACTGGTATTTATATTATTTTGATTTAGCAAAGCTTGATAATCATTTGAACAATATTGTAAACCTCTATCTGAATGATGTATCAAAGGCTCTTCTTGATATTTTCTGTTTTTTAATGCCATATCTAGAGCTTGTAAAGAGCCTTCCATATTTAAACTATTAGATACATTATATCCCATTATTTTTTTGGAATAAGCATCGGTGATTAGCGCTAAATAGGATGGATTGGCTCTATTTCCTATATAAGTAATATCACTTACCCATATTTGTTCTGGTCTAACAATCTCTATATTACTGACTATATTTTTATGTTTTCTAAACCTATGATGTGAGTCTGTAGTAATATGGTAACTCTTTCTTGCTTTTATAAGCATATGATTAGCTTTGAGTATCCTAAAAAGTTTGTCTCTACCGACTTTTAAAGCTTTAAGTTCTTTTTCAAGTATATGGTATAGTTTTCTAGTACCTAGTTTAGGCATTAAATTTCTAATAGAGCGCACCAAGTCAATAACTTGTTGAGCTATGGATTGTTTATGTAATAAAGCTTTTTTAGCCCTATAATACACCTGTCGATCAACCCCGAGTAAATCACAGGTAGCCATCACGGTTTCTTTATGTTGTTCTTTGTAGAAGTCGATAACTCGGGTGTGTAATTTTTTCTTATCTGAATATCATATTCTTTTTCCGCAATATCTACAAGCATATCAAAGATGATAACCTTCTTATCTGCTCGTTCAGCTAAATGTTCTGCACGTGCTTTTTGCTTTTCTAAAAGTTTGACTTTGGCTTCTAATTCAAGTATTCTTTGTTCAGGTGTCTTTGACATGTCTTTTGGCCTTTGGTGTTCCCAATCAAAATTACCATATTTTTTAAGCCATTCTCTTATAGTAGATTTAGCTTGAATGCCATATTTATTGCAAGCTTGGGTTCGAGTGAGTTCGCCTTGTTCTATTTCTTGAACTACTTGAAGTTTAAAAGAAATAGAGTAATCTTTTTGAGTACGCTTGATATACCCTTTGTTTGTTGATGATTCCATTACACTAAAGATTTAGTGTATCGCTATTTTAGGACGGGACA
>JBCCDL010000920.1:0-2561 GCA_039030815.1 Cyanobacteria bacterium P01_A01_bin.83
GTAGTTTCCGTATCGTAAATAGTGACCTGAAACTGAGTATCTTGCAGATTAGCATTAGTTAGGTTGGCTCCTCGCAAGTCGGCACGACTTAAAAATGCTCCTGTTAAGTTAGCCCCGCTCAAGTTAGCTCCTGTTAAGTTAGCTCCCCGTAAGTCAGCATTGCTCAAATTTGCCCCCGATAGATTTGTTCCTACCAGATCGGCATTGGTCAAAATACTCTGGTGAAAATTAACCTGTTCTAAATTGGCTTGATTAAGAGCGATCGCATATAGATCCTGATTACTATAGTCGGCATGAGCCAAACTTTCTCCCGACTCAAGTTTAGCGGTAATATTAGCGGCTAGAGGAGATTTGTTACTAGAGGCAGTAGTGGGCATGGTTTGAACAAATATTTTAGAAGAGTAAAATTATTTTTATAAGCAATAAAAAAAGGGTTAAGCTTACCCAACCCTGATAATTCTTAATTATTTATTGTCTAATATCTAGCTAAGTTATTTTAATTTGCTTCTAATTTCTTCAACTCGCTTACGATTGACTCCCAAATCAGATTTACCAAGACGAGATGCAGAGCGTACCTGAACTGCATTAGCAGCCGAGTCTCTATAAAACTCAACATCGTCAACATAACCCATCAGCTTGCTTTTAAACTCAGCGTAGAGATAATCATCTTTTTCTTCAACAATGGTTGTGCCCTCCATTGCTTCAACTACCCCTTTTATTTCAGCAATAGAGACAGCAGGTAAGGGGTCAATTTTAGATTGAGCATCATCACTTTGACTATTGACACAGTTGGGAGTACCTGGACATGCCGCTAGCTTGCCATCTTTTACTCCTAAATTATTGGGTCTTTCACCCGAAAAATTAAACATTTTTATTTATATCTCTGCTAAAAGAACTCGGTTATATAACGTTTGGATTATCTCATATCCGCCATTACGGTGGGAATATCTCAACAAGTTAGATTAATCATAGAAATATATTGATCGAACTGGCAAAAATAGAGATGGATTGGTTTGAAAAACTTACTGGTTTTCGCGAAGAGTCACCACAACAGGTACGTAAAAATATTATTGTTGAGCAGCAAAAAATGCGATCATTGGTCAACGGTAAAATCTGGGTTGCGGGTCGATTAGAAACACCGTCGTTAGGAGAATTGAGGCAGCGAGTTCGAGATATTCAAGCCAAAGCTGGCAAACTGTCATTAAGAGAGGTAGTGGGAAACGTACAGAGCTTGCATACAGATCCAGCTAATGCAGGAGCATTATTTCAGGTAGCCTCTCAGTTCAATTTATTGGAAATGGTTTCTCCTAATCGAACCCCCGAGAAGGGTGTGGGAATTTATGAACGTGATCGTACTCAAGGACCTGCCTGTGCAGTTGCTGCTGGGGCGGGAACAATTTATCGTAACTATTTTGTACCAGTTAACGGACAAATTGGGCAATCTACAGCTAATCAGCTTGACTGTTTGGCAGATCTAGGAGAAGCATGGGGAAATTCTCAAAATCGTCTATGGCAAATGAAAAATGGTTATGCTTTATCATCTAATAGAGGATTGACGGCAATTTCCCAAAAAATTCAAGCAGCAAGTGAGTCAAAACGAGATGAATTTCGTAAACTATTAAGAATCGGCATCCAGTGGCAGACTCAAGTAACGCTACAAGATTCTCAACATCAAGTATCCCAGATTTATTGTTCTGCTTTACCCGTGGCATACTCTCCCCTTTCAGCAAATCTTTGGTCAGAATTTGCCAGGTTAATTTTAGAAGCCGCTTACGAAGCAACTATCTGCACTGCAATTTTAAATACTCAAATTAATAGCAATAATCAATTATTTTTGACTCTTCTGGGAGGAGGGGCATTTGGTAATGACCCTAGTTGGATCATGGACAGCATTGTCAGAGCTTTACTTCTTTATCAAGATATTGATCTTGACGTAGCTATTGTTAGCTATGGTTCATCAAAGCCATCGGTTCAAAAGCTGGTTAAGAATTTTTTATGACAAATTTTAATCTTTGAGGACACATGGCTAAAATCGGCGATGAACAATAGAATTGATTTGCAAAAGCCGAAGATCAAACTACTGCCACCACCGCAATTTAGATGAATTACAAACTCGATGTAGAGCTATCGAAAGAATTAGAGCCTTATCGTAATGCTATTGAAGCTACAATTAAGCCCTACATCAAAATAAAATTAACTGACAACAGTCAGCCTAGCTGGTGGCAAAGTAAGTTTGGTGGTTTGCCTTATCTACCCAAAAATTTTGAGTATCCGCAAAGTAATGACGGAGAATATCTTTACCTATTAGCCCAGATTAATTTCGCTGAAGTTCCCAGTTTAGATGAATTGCCAGATCAAGGAATATTGCAGTTTTATCTTGCAGCAGATGAGGACTGTTACGGTTGTGATTTTGATAATCTTTTTAATCAAGACAAATTCAGAGTTATTTATTTTCCTGAAGTCGATTTAGAAATAAATAATTTATTGACTGATTTCGCTTTTTTGCCCCAACTTGAACCAGAAGATTGGCTGATGCCATTTCAAGGATGTTGTAGCTTAGA
>JBCCDL010000921.1:0-2558 GCA_039030815.1 Cyanobacteria bacterium P01_A01_bin.83
TAGAGATTACGGCTTTTACCACTACAGACGAACTCCCAAAAGCGATAAAGTTAAATACAGAAGATAAAGAAATATAAATAAAGTTAGGGAGTTTTCTAAACTATGTTTGAATACTTCAATGAAAAAGCCATAAAAAACGTTGTCCTGGCTCAAGAAGAAGCGAGAAACACGGGGCATAATCTCGTGGGAACAGAACACATCTTGTTGGGAGTGATTGGGGAGGGGACTTCAACAGCAGCGGAATTACTAACTAATTTTGGTATTAGTTTAGAGCGCACTAGAGAGTTGGCAATTGAATTGATTGGTAAAGGTTCGGGGTTTATTCCCGCTAATATTCCCTTTACCCCTAAAGCTAAAAGAATTCTGGAACAGGCTTTTAACGAGGCTCGTCAACTTAAGAGTAATTCGATTAGTCCCGAACATATTTTGCTGGCAATCATTAAGCAGACCGATAACATGGCTGTCAAATTGCTAAGTAGACAAAATGTCAACCTCAAGCAACTTAGAACCGAGCTGATTAAAAAGTTAGGGGAAGCAGAAGTAGTTGCTGCGGCTGCTAGTAAAGACACTCCCTTTGGCTTTGGTGGTGCTAAAGAAAAACCAACCAAGCTTAAAGAATTTAGCATCAATTTAACTGAGTTAGCTAGAGAGGGTAAGTTAGACCCTGTAGTGGGTCGATATCCTGAAATTGAAAGAGCAGTTCAAATTTTGGGTCGACGTACCAAAAACAATCCTATTTTGGTTGGTGAACCAGGAGTAGGCAAAACTGCGATCGCTGAAGGTTTAGCGCAGCGTATCGTTGAGGGTGATGTTTCTTTCTTATTGGCTGATAAGGAAGTAATTAGCCTCGATATGGGTTCTTTACTTGCTGGAACCAAGTTCCGAGGTGAATTTGAAGAACGTCTTAAGTCAATTGTGGATGAAGTTCGGGCAGCGGGTAATATTATTCTCGTAATTGACGAAATTCATAATATTGTCGGTGCAGGTGCCATGGGTGGCGCGATGGATGCGGCAAATATGCTTAAGCCAGCTTTAGCTAGAGGGGAAATTCAATGTTTGGGTAGTACCACTCTAGATGAGTATCGCCAGTATATTGAGCGTGATGCGGCATTAGAACGTCGTTTCCAAAAAGTCATGGTAGGGGAGCCTTCTGTGGAAGATGCGATCGCTATTCTGCAAGGTTTGCGTAAAACCTATGAGGATTTTCATAAGGTTAAGTATACCGATGAAGCGATTGAAACTGCGGTAACATTTGCCGAAAGATATATTACCGATCGCTTTTTACCCGACAAGGCAATTGACTTGATTGATGAGGCTGGTTCTCGCACTCACCTCAATCACTGTCTACAACAGGGTAAAGATGAAAGTCAGGTAGATGTACCTACAATTAACCCCGAAGCTTTGACTCCTGTAGTTGATGAAGAAGCGATCGCCAAAATTGTGGCTGCTTGGACTGGGGTACCCGTTACCAAGATGACGGAAACAGAATCGGAAGCCTTGATGTATTTAGAAGATAATCTCCATGAGCGCGTCATTGGTCAGGACGAGGCTGTAAAAGCAGTTTCGAGAGCATTACGCCGTTCTCGTTCAGGGTTGGGCGATCGCAGTCGTCCTATTGCTAGTTTATTCTTCTCTGGCCCTACTGGGGTAGGCAAAACTGAATTAGCCAAGGCATTGGCAACCCAGATGTTTGGTTCCGAAGAAGCGATTGTGCGAATTGACATGTCTGAGTACATGGAATCCCATACCGTATCTAAACTCATTGGTTCTCCTCCAGGATTTGTCGGTTATGACGAAGGTGGACAGTTAACCGAAGCAGTACGTCGTCAACCCTACACTATTGTCTTGTTTGATGAAATTGAAAAAGCACATCCTGATGTGTTTAACTTGATGCTTCAGCTACTTGATGATGGTCGTCTTACCGATGCTCAAGGGCGCACAGTCAGCTTCAAGAACACAATTTTGATCATGACTTCCAATATCGGTTCTAAAGTGATCGAAAAAGGCGGTAGCGGTCTTGGCTTTGACTTCTCTGGCGACAAAGACGAAGCGCAGTATAATCGCATCAAAGATTTGGTTAATCAGGAATTAAAAAACTATTTCCGTCCTGAATTTATTAACCGCCTAGATGAAATTATCGTCTTCCGTCAGTTAACCAAGCCTGAAGTTAGACAGATTGCTGGCATTTTACTACAGGAAATATCTGCCAGATTAGAAGAACAAAGAGAGATTACTTTGGGTGTAACTACTGCCTTTGAAGATAAAGTAATCGAAGAAGGTTTTGATCCTAGCTACGGTGCAAGACCTTTACGTCGAGCTATTATGCGTCTACTAGAAGATAGTTTAGCTGAGGCTATTCTTTCTGGTCGGGTTAACGATGGCGATAATGCTTTAGTCGATATTGCTGAAGATGGTAATACTACAGTTACCGCTGTTCAAGAACAAGTATTAGTTGAAGCAACTCGTTAATTTGATTGACAACATTTAATTTCATAGTTGTAGTTTAAGGTGGGCAATTCGCTCACCTTTTTTGTTGCTTGATTTTTCTATTTCATATA
>JBCCDL010000922.1:0-2546 GCA_039030815.1 Cyanobacteria bacterium P01_A01_bin.83
ATCGACTAATCTGGATGTTGAGAGCCAATTAACTTAAAAATAGCTATGTTTAAACATTTAAAATCGATATTGCTGTGAACAGATTTCTTACTATTCATCTTCTAAGGTAAACTTATCGGTTCTAGCGTTTTTCAAATACTGATAAGTAATACCAGATGCTTTTTGAATAAATTCTTTGGCTTTAGGATCATTATCAGGTCGCTTAACTAACATCGAGGCTATATAGCGTTTGCCGTTAGGAATATCAATCATTCCCACATCTCCTAATACAGGCTTGATATCCCCAGTTTTATGAGCGATGATTGCTCCTGATTCTAAACCCTCTGGTAGCAAAGTATTAGTGACAGTCTGGCGCATGATATACAACATACGATCGCGCGATCGCAGGGAAATTAAATCACCACGGTTGACTTTAACCAGCAGATTTCCTAGATCTTCGGTAGTGGTTGTATTGGTTCCTGTTAGATCGGGTAAAGGATTGCGTAGGCGAGTGCTAGTCAAGCCCATTTTAATGAATCGCTGATTTACCTTTTCCATGCCTCCCAAGCGCTGAATCAGCATATTGGTCGCAGTATTATCGCTAGTAATCATCATTTGTTCGGCGGTTTTGAGTGCCGAAAACTTGGTATTGGGCTTTTGGTATTGCATACCGCCAGACCCCCCTGCAATGACATCTTTTGTCATGATTAACTGCTCTTCTAGCTGGATCTGACCCCGATCTACATCCTGAAAAAATGCGACTAAAACAGGTAGTTTGATCGTACTGGCAGCAGCAATAATTTCCTTGCTATTAAGACTTACAAAACCCTTTGTATCTAGATCTACAAGAAAGATTTGGGGTTCTATGTTGGGATATTGATGTGCCAATTCTTGTAAGCTGGACTTTAACGTGGTAATTTCTTTACCGAGAGCAGTGATCGCAAATAAGTTATCTAGTTTAGTTTTTTTCTGGGAATTACTGCTGATGGTGCTGGCTTCGGGTGTCTTCTCGGGAGTAGAGGTTTGCCAAGAGCCAGCAATAGAAACTAAAGTGCCGAAGATGGTGCTTAATCCTATGGTAATAGTTATGACATAAATAATTATCCGCAAAGGCGATCGCGATTTTGGAGATTGCTGACGGGGATTGAGGAGGCGAGAAGATTTGACCGAAGATTTTTGCTGATTACGTTTATTAGATTTTTTGGCTACAGCAGAATCGGACTTAGGATTAGACCCAAGGGCGCTCTTTGTCAAGGCTGGGGATTTTTTTTTGGCGGTGGCACCTTTGACTCTGGTAAGCTGGGATTTCTTGCCTTTGCGATTCACTCTCAACTCCTGGGAAACAGTTGTAAATAGGTAAATTCAGAGTTATTGCCTTAGATAAATGGAATCTAACCTGAATTTTGCTTGAAGGTGGTCTTACTCGTTGTGATGCGCTCTCATACTATCTTATTTGAATAAAGCCTAAGGGAGATATCAGCCCGATTGCTTAAGAAAACATGCTCCCAAACTTTAAATACGTCGCTGAACAACAGTAATTAAAATAATTTATCCTAACTAAAACTGACTTGACAATTGCCAAATTAAAACTATAAACAGTAGTCCATGGGCTTGATTGAGAACCAATCTAACTCTTTAAAAGCGATTATGCACTTTAATTTATCAATGAAAACAAAACTATCAAAGCAACGCCAATAATCTAAGACTGGATTGGATAATTGCTAATGGTATAATTTGCGATCATTTAGATCATTAACAGTATGAAGTCTTTGTTCGATAAATTACACTGATAAAATTACTGATTTTTTTCAGATTACGGCGTATCAATAAATATATTAAAGACTGTTATTAATCCTGTGTCTTTGATTGATTGTGGATTGCCCAACGAATTTGACGCAAAATTCCGCGCAACATTGCTACTTCTTGAGGCTGAAGATTAGCTTTGTTGTATAAACGTCGAAACTTTTCCATCTTCACTGGTGCGGTGTGGGGATATAAATAACCAATTTCTAAGAGCGTTGCTTCTAAGTCTTGATAATAGCCTTCAATTGCTTCTAGGGTCGCGTTACCTTTCATTGATGCGATCGCACTCGCTTCTGCTACGGTCAGATTATCATTGCCTTTTAACCAAGATTGATAAAGCTCATAGACACAAACTGCCACCGCTTGGGCTAAATTTAACGATGGATATTCAGGATTCGACTCGATACAGATAAACCGTTGGGCATACTTCAATTCTTCATTACTCAATCCGCGATCTTCAGCCCCAAATAACAATGCCGATTCTATATTTGGGCTTAAAAGCCAAGGAAGTACTACTTTGGGTGATTCTAGCTGAATCGGCACACTGCGAGAACGAACGGTTGTGGCGATCGCTCTTTGGCAATCAGCTAATGCACCAGGCAAGTTATCGACTATCTGAGCTGTTTCTAAGACATCAACAGCATGCACCGCCATTTGTCGCGCTTCATCGCTATGGAGATCGCATCTGGGATTGACTAATACTAGTTTCATCAATCCCATATTTTTCATAATTCGGGCGATAGAACCTACGTTTAATGCTCCCG
>JBCCDL010000923.1:0-2543 GCA_039030815.1 Cyanobacteria bacterium P01_A01_bin.83
ACAGCGAGATTTTGGACTGTATCCAGACATATTAAAATAATCTGACTTCCAATGTATCAGAGGAATTTTATTTTGTGAAGTTTGAATTACTGTCGTAGGAATACCTTCCCATGACTCACAGGTAAATTTGACATAATGAAGGTGCGACCTGAAGTCGCATCCTAGAGTAAGTTTCTAAGAAAAACTTCAGCCTAGTAGTCAAGGCTGTATCCGCCCGAAGGAGCATTT
Source organism: Cyanobacteria bacterium P01_A01_bin.83 (assembly GCA_039030815.1). Taxonomy (GTDB): domain Bacteria; phylum Cyanobacteriota; class Cyanobacteriia; order Cyanobacteriales; family Xenococcaceae; genus Waterburya. The sequence continues at coordinate 229 of JBCCDL010000923.1, forward strand.
TTGGTAACGAAAATGTTTCACAGCTAGAGGGTAAAATGTCTTAATCGAATCCAAGATATCTGGATAGAAAGGGGCTAGGGTAAGACACACAAGATTAACTATATGTGAATCTGCGTTGAGGCTTCTAAAGTCAAGACCATTCCAACTTAAAAGATATCTAGGAATGGAGAAATTTAGACATCTGTGCAATTATGACAGATGAATTGATTGTTCCCATTGTTAACAATTAATAGACTACCAAGAATTTCGATTAACAGGAGTAGAGCAGGAATCTAAATGTGTCACATCTCAAAGATGCGGAACAGGGAAAACCCTATGTGGTCTCAATAACCATTGTTATTGAGTAAGTGAACTGTAAGGAACATCTAATTCCACAGAGGGCAGAAGATAGTCTAAGAAGCGAATGTCGCTATATCGAAAGATAGCAGGAAAAATCAAACTCCGATTATAACTGGGCGAATAAGGTACATACCTAACTTGAAAGAGTGCTGACTTAGACACAGGTGATATCAGCCAATATCACATCTCCAGGAATCCGAACTCGAATGGAAAAGTTAGATGCAAATCAATGCAAACGTAACTGAGAGAATATTAGATTGGCACAATATCGACTGGTATAGTGTTTATCGAAATATTAGGAATCTTAGAAGGCGTATATTCAAGGCAACCCAACTAAATAACTGGCGAAAAGTCCGAAATCTACAGAAGCTCATGCTACGTAGTTTTTCTAACGTTCTAGAATCCGTAAGGAAAGTAACGATAGTAAACAAAGGTAGCAAAACGGCTGGATTAGACAAGGTACTGGTAAAAACTCCTGAGCAAAGGCTTGCTTTATCTTACGATTTAGCATTCGACCACCGCACTAAGGCAATACCCGCCAAAAGAGTTCTCATTCCCAAAAAGAATGGAAAGCTTAGACCCTTGGGAATACCAGTAATTAGAGACAGATGTTTACAAGCAATTGTAAAAAATGCTCTAGAACCTTGCTGGGAAGCTCAATTTGAGGGAATAAGTTACGGTTTTCGACCAGGCAGAAGCACCCACGATGCAATTGGGAAGATATATCTAATTGCTCGTCCTAACAAAACGAAAAAATGGGTTGTGGATGCCGATATCAAAGGATGTTTCGATAACATTGACCACGATAAATTATTAGAAATCATCGGGAATTTTCCCTATAGGCATCTAATAAAGAAATGGCTCAAGTCAGGGTATGTAGACAGTAACGTTTTTCATGCTCAAAATAGCGGAACACCACAAGGCTCAATAATATCACCCCTGCTGGCGAACATCGCCTTACATGGCATGGAAAAAGCCCTAGATGTTAAATATAACAACAGAGGCAATATTAACGGTGATAGATGTCTTGTAAGATATGCTGATGACTTTGTAATCTTTTGCAAAACAAAAGAAGATGCGGAACTGGCTATGGAAGAAATCAATCAATGGCTCTCAACAAGAGGACTATCCTTATCAATTGAGAAAACAAAGATTGTACATCTCACAGACGGTTTTGACTTCCTTGGGTTCAACATAAGACACTATAAAGTCAAAGACACGAAAACTGGATTTAAGTTACTAATTAAGCCTAGTAAAGAATTTTTAAAAAAGACCCGTGATGATATAAGGGAAGTTTTTCTTCATCATATAGGGAAACCTTTAAACGTTCTCATTGGCAAAATTAACCCCATTATAAGAGGTAAAGCTAACTACTTAAATAAAGTAGTCTCATCTAAAGAATTTAATTCCTTAGATTTCTTCATCTTCAACCGCCAAGTCAGGTACGTAAAGCGTACTCACCCAAACAAACCAAAATACTGGTGGCAAGATAAATATTGGGGTAGATTAAACCTCTCAAGACCTAATGATAAATGGGTCTTCGGTGATAAAAAATCTGGTAACTATATAATAAAATTTGCCTGGACTAAGATTAAAAGACATTCTCTTGTTGTCAAGAGATCGTCTCCCGACGATCCCGCTCTCAAAGAATATTGGGAAAACCGTAACAAGAAGTCGGATAAGTTAGACGTTGAAATATTCAACAAGAATCAGGCAATTGTAGCAGGCAAACAGGACTTTAAATGTCCTGTATGTGGACAAACATTATTTAACAACGAGCCTTTGCACCTTCATCATATTATTCCTCGGAATAAAGGAGGCAAAGACAAAGTTAACAATCTTGTATTTCTACATCTTTATTGCCACCACAAAACTCACTACCAAGAAAGGTGATATTGCTTGAGCCGAGTGCTTTGAAAGTTGCACGCTCGGTTCTTAGGGGGGAAAGGGACAGCGATGTCTCTGCCCTACCCGAT
>JBCCDL010000924.1:0-2538 GCA_039030815.1 Cyanobacteria bacterium P01_A01_bin.83
GTTATATTGAAGCGCTAGCTTAATTTCCTTGAGGCAATAGGTCGAGTTAACTGAGTGAGGCGCAATAATGAATATGAAATTATGAGACTGTTCGATGCCACTATTAATCTGTTCTTGAAAATCAACCGCTAGGGGAATATCGTCTTGATCGAACCAAACATTTAAACCCTGCTCAACCAGAATTTTATTTAATTTAGTGGCAAAAGCTCGACTATCGGCACGACCATAGGAAATGAAGGCATCAAAAAATTGTTTCATGTTATGTGTACAGGAGTTTCCCTAACGCCGCCCCTATTTTGCCCACCGAAACCTTTTTACTATCACTAAGCTATTAATTATTTAAATAATGGAGCGCAAATTAATGTAATATAATCGATTCCGAACAACCAAAACTCAAAAAAGCGACCGCACAGCATCTCCAAGCAACTGAAACAATCTTACACAGTTTGTTTGACAGTCAGAAAAATACAATTAGAGACTATCTTTTATTACTATGTCTAATAAATATTTGCAATGGAGTGATATTCCAGATGAATTTCTATCTGAGTGGACTAAAATTTTTTACGCATCTCAGGAAGGAATTAACCTATCTTCTATCTGCCCAATATGTGAGCATCGAAAACTTCATTGTTATTATCATCTCAATCGCTATGAAGAAAAAATTGTAGATGGTAGAAAATATATTGGACATGGTAGTCTTTGGCAATGGTGTAGTAACTGTCGTAAGTATGTTCACTATTCTGCTCTTGTTCCTGAATGGTGGAATGATAGCTTAAAAGTAAATGTGGAAAATCTTTATCACAGCCCCGAAAATATAGACAAAGCAATTAATTAATATAGCGGTGTTCAGGTTTATTAAGTACACTTATTTTGCTTGTTCATTGAGATTGGAACTTATAACTGTACTTAGCTTGTTTGCACACCGCTGTAAAAGTCAATAGTTAGCAATAGAATACTGTGGACAATGTTCAGGATCAAGTTTTTTCCCGTAATCTTTATCTTAGCAGTTTCATCACTGATAACTGTTTTGAGTCATGTTCTATCTAAAAATCTAAATCAATATTTATTAGTAAAATTCATTCTTCATTCCAAATGCCATTTTGAGGATTATAAATAGCAAACATTTGTGTATCGTTAATCTCGAATACTGTCATTGAGGCTTCAAATATCGCTTCCTCGGAGTTTTTCCAATAAGGAACAGAAAATACTATTTCTGTTTCGTAAATTGATACAGTTACTGGACATTGTTCGTAATACTTTTCATATTCAGCTACTTTATCTTTGATATTTAGTTCTTGATACTCGTATGCTTCAAGCCGTTTTTTGAAGTAGGAAATTTGTTCGTCAGTTAGTTTTGGATGCCTAAATTCATCTAATGAGAATTTATTTTGAAGCGATCTTTTTTTTACTTTAGGATGAAAAAGATAGATGGCATAACTCATTTTTTAAATACAAATAATTTTGAAAAAAGCGATCGCAATCTAGATAATACTTATTCATCACATCATATTTAAATGCGATCGCCTGTAAAACAACTTTAATCACTTATTAAGTGCAACAAGGGTATAGTGACGGGGACTAGTAATACTTACAGTAGGTCGATCAAAGCCAGCATCAATTATTGCTTGTTCGAGATCGAAAGTAAAATAGTCATCGATATAGGGTTCGGTACTTTTAAGCAGAGTCAAAATGTAGGAAGGCATTTTCAAATATCCTTCCGCTTGAGGATTAGAATCCATAATTGCCAAACAACCGCCAGGACGCAAAACTCTTTTTGCTTCTTTGATAATCTCTACCGCAGCCGTGCGGGGTAGTTCGTGGAATAATAGAAAAGCTGTTACCAAATCGCAAGAATTATCTGGCAAGCCTGTAGATTCGGCAGCAGAATGTAGCCATTGAATTGATTTAGAAGAATTTATTTGCTGTTGAGCTTTGTATCGAGCGATCGCCAGAAAGTAAGGCGATAAATCTACTCCCGTTATCTGTGCTTGAGGATAAGCTTGTTGCAGGCTAAAGGTACTAATGCCAACACTACAGCCCAGGTCGAGAATATGTTGAGGCAGGGTAGTAAAGCGCTCATTAATGACAGCGATAAAATTATCTCTTAATTTGGTGGTGTATTCGACACTGGGTTCTTGCCACAGCTTAGAATGAACTGCTTTGGCAGCAACTTCGACTTCTGTTGCAGCTTGCCAGCTCAAATTTCCCTGTTCGTAAGCGTGAAATGGCTTTAGATAGTAGTCGGGATAAGTAAGACTGGAATTTTGAATTTGTTTCAATTCTTGTTCCCAGGCGGGATCAAAATCTAGTTTCCCTCCACGGGAACGTAAATGTTTTACTTCTTCATGCCAATCTAGGAAATTTATTACTTACCCCGTAAAATTCTTTTGTTAGCAAGATTAATCGCAGGGAAGGACTCCATACTTAGAAACGTCACCATTATAGATAGTTTTATCAGGCATCTTCGCTCCAACCAACACGGCTCCGCATAAATTAGCGTCAGTCAAATTAGCGTCAATCAAGTTAGCGTTTCTGAGA
>JBCCDL010000925.1:0-2532 GCA_039030815.1 Cyanobacteria bacterium P01_A01_bin.83
CCACAAGGAAACATTTAGATCCCCCATAACGATTACTGGCTCACTTAGTTTACCAACATATTCGCCGATCCCAACTTCTAAATGCTGGTTACGAATCTGCCATCCTGCATGACCGAAATATAGCTGAGGATAAGCATGGGTGGCAATAAATTTTATGGGGCTATTGTCAATTTTAAGATCAACTATCACCAATCCGCGATATGTACCATACAGCTTAATTTCTGGCTGAGGCAGAGGAAGTTTACTATATATTTCGATCTCTAGCTTTGCTGCACGAACATGATAAGGATAGTTGGACTGTAATGCCTGGAGTCCAGTATGCCAATCGGGTACTGCTTCTTGAAAAATAGCAATATCTGGCTGTTCTTGATTGATTAGAGAGATCGCTTTTTGATACTTTTTATTTGACCACAAAACGTTATAGGACAATATTTTCAGTGGTTGGTACTGCTCGACATTAACAATCTCAGGTCGATTAAAATACCAGGGCAAAATGACTGCTAAGTTAAGTAAGACACAGCAGAGGTTAACAATAATCCAGAATCTTTTGCGAGTTAGTAAAAAATAAACCAAGCTACATAGAGATAACAACAAAAATTGTAGCTTATAGCCCGAAGCAAACTCAAAATAGCGATTTAATCTGCCTAAATAGCCAATTAGAGATAAGGATACCGCGCTTATACTTAAACCTGCAAACAGATAATAGGCAATACTCTGATGTTTTTTGCTCAACACTGATACTTACTGCATAGCTTTCATAATTGGCAACTATAAGTTAACAGATTAAGATGAAAAGTTTTTCAAAGAATAAGTTTAATACGTAATTCTTTTATAAGGTGTTTACTGCAATCTGAACTATGGAGGTAAAAGCAGTTGTTAAATAATTTTATCGCTTGGTTCAACAACCCTAATCCTGACACAGTGCCACTTAGATATTGGCAAAGGAAAAGATCTCGTGCCAAAGTTATCAAAACCTTTGAAGCTAAACAACAGGAGGAGCAATATCAACAAATTGTCGCCACCCAAGCTTATCTTCTCTGGGAAGCTGACGGTAAACCTGAAGGTAAAGAGGACTATTATTGGAAATTAGCAATAGATCACCTAGAAGGTAATCATTTTCCAACCGTTTATCAGCCCTATTATAAGCTGGAAAAACGAGTTTTAGAACCTATTGATGCCTGGATAGATAAACAAGCATTCTTTGCTATTTTGGGAAAGCTGGGTAACTTGGCGGTTGTCGTAGCAATTGCCACCTTTGTATTTGGCGAAAACGTTAGACGCAACAATGAAGTATTTTCCGCTTGGCAAACTATCACCAGCGCCCACGGACAAAGTGGTAGCGGTGGACGCATCAAAGCCCTAGAGTTTCTCAACTCTCGCCCCTTACGGTTTCCTTGGGTTGGCTGGACTACAGATTCATTTTGGGATGAAAAGACAGAAACATGTAAGGAAAAAACTGTATTTGGGCGCAGAAAATCTAACTGACACTCAAATTAAATCAGCCTGTTTCTGGGACAAAGCAATCTACCGAGGTGAATGGAATAATGAACAAAAAACTTATGTTGCCCTAGAACCTGATAACACCAACTACATCAAAAAGTTAAAACAAGACACAGCTTCTAATCCTGAAACACCTTCTGATTGTAGACGTTGGCAAACAGATCCTTAATATCGTTTCTCTGCCTAGCTAACCCGATCAAGGTGTATCTCATCAAACCAAGAATTGTTATATGAAATACGATCATGTTTGCTACAAATAAGTAAGGTGTGTCGTGAGGATAATTTCTTCTGCCCCCTGCACGTCACGCCCTCTGCGTTGCAAAAGCTATGTGTAGCGTTCTTTTTTGGATTTCATATTATATGCTTGAATTTTTATTTCACAAAAATTTTAATAGACGTATATTTTTAGCTACGCTTTTTTTTGTATTAGCATCTAAACCAGTAACTGCCACGAAAAAGTTAAATAATATCAAATGTGAGTGGTGTTGGCTTGGTGCAGTAACTAATAATTCAATAACTATTAAAGCTAAACTTAATAATAAAGTTGTGGCTCGTAAAAATTATATTCAGGTTTTTTACCATCAAACTCCAAATCTTAATTTCGATAACAAAGAAATAAATAAAATTTATGCTGCATCATTGGATAATCAGATAGCAACTTTTAACCTAGCTAATTTAGCGGAAGATACTATTTATTATTACGTGATTATTGCCGATGGTCGCCGATATCCCACTGAAGGAACACTACAGTTTAAAACAGTAAAAGTTAATCAGCCCTACAGTTTTGCGATCGCCTGTTCTTCTTGTGCTGGCGGTACTGTTGGTCAGTTTTCTAGTACGGGAGTAAGCAATAATAAGGTGTTTGATGTTATTGCTAAACACAGGTACAAAACAGAAAATGGGCAAGATTCTAATTTAGCTTTGTTCATTCATATGGGAGATTTGCACTATAGAAACGATTTACCTTTTCTCGGTTTAAAAGAAGAGTACCTGGATGATTATCGACATAATTATGATTTGGTAATGACTCAA
>JBCCDL010000926.1:0-2530 GCA_039030815.1 Cyanobacteria bacterium P01_A01_bin.83
TCTATTTGACATGTATCAGCGCATTACGGGGGAAAATCCCTACCAAGTGCCGATGCGGATTTATCCTGCCGTCCACTATATTATGGGTGGGTTGTGGGTTGATTACAACTTGATGAGTACTATTCCTGGTTTACATGTTTTAGGAGAAGCCAATTTTTCCGATCATGGTGCCAATCGTCTGGGTGCTAGTGCTTTAATGCAGGGGCTATCTGATGGCTATTTTGTAATTCCCTACACCCTTGGTAACTATCTTGCCACTACTGATTTACCGCCTGTAGATATAAATAATTCTGCTTTTGAAGAAGCGGAAGCCACGGTTAATACCAAGGTTAATAAGCTATTAAATATCCAAGGAAACAAAACCGTTACCGAATTTCATCGTCAGCTAGGTAAGATTCTCTGGGATAAGGTCGGCATGTCTCGCGATCAGGCAGGTTTGGAAAGAGCGATCGCCGAAATTCAGTCATTAAGAGGGGAATTTTGGCAAAATGTGACTATTGCTGGAGATAAGCATACTTTTAACAAAAACCTTGAATTTGCAGGGAGAGTAGCTGACTTTTTGGAATTGGGAGAATTGATGGCTCGTGATGCTTTAGATCGTCAGGAATCTTGTGGGGCGCACTTCCGCGAAGAATGCCAAACGACCGATGGAGAGGCACAGCGAAATGATCATGACTATGCTTATGTTGCCGCTTGGGGATACCAGGGCGACGAACAAACTCCAGCACTGCATCAAGAACAGCTAAAGTTTGACAATGTTAAATTAACTCAAAGAAGTTATAAGTAATACCAGCATCTAAATCTATCAATAAGAGCTAATAGCTAAAAGCTACGAACCGTAATTTTCTGTAAAACATTACTTAATGATCAACGCCAAATTTAAATGTTTCTATGCTCATTAATAAATGAATAAAGAAGTTTTAGCGGCGATCGCTATTTTTGTGTTAGGTTTTGGTTTGATTTCCCGTAGGTTGGAAAGAAGTATCGTTACTCCACCAATGGCTTATGTTGGCTGTGGGTTGTTGATTAGTTCTAGTTTCTTGGGATTGATTCAGGAAGTCAAAATAACTAACGAAGTTATTCAGGTTTTGGCAGAAATAACTTTAGCAGTTTTACTGTTTACAGATGCTTCTCGCATTCAATTAAAACTATTACGTCAAGAATATAATCTACCGTTACGTTTACTGGGAATTGGTCTACCGATCACAATTATCTTAGGCACTATTCTGGCATTATTATTATTTCCTAATGAGCTAAATATCTGGTCGGCAGCAGCTTTGGCAACTATTCTATCCCCTACCGATGCTGCACTTGGACAGGCAGTAGTAAATAGTTCGGAAGTACCAGCTTTTATTCGCCATGGAATCAATATTGAAAGTGGTTTAAATGACGGTATTTGTTTGCCTATTTTATTGTTGTTTATCTCTCTATCAGTTAAAGGAGAACAAAGCAGTAATGCTACTTACTGGCTTACTTTTACAGGTCAACAAATTTTTGTTGGGGTGTTAGTTGGGATAGCTGTAGGCTATTTTGGCAGCAAACTAATTGCTCAAAGTCTCAAACGTAAATGGATGACTCAATCTTTTGAAGACTTATCAGTACTAGGGTTGTCAATTTTATCCTATACCTGTGCTGAAATAATTGGCGGGAATGGATTTATCGCTGCTTTCTGTGCGGGCTTAACTTTGGGATTTATTAGTACAAAATCAGTTTTGTCTAGTTTACGTGAATTTGGCGAAGCAGAAGGACAATTGCTAACCTTAATTTCTTTTCTGCTATATGGCGCGGTGATGGTAGTACCTTCGGTTAATGATGCTACTTGGCAAATGTGGATCTATGGAATTGCTAGTCTGACAATTACTAGAATTATCGGAGTGGCGATTGCAACTAGCAATTTAAAGTTACAGTTGGATAGTACTCTCTTTGTCGGTTGGTTTGGACCTAGAGGCATTGCTTCTTTAATTTATGGCTTATTAATCTTGGAAAAAGAAAATTTACCAGGGAAAGAACTGATCTTTACCACGATGGTAATTACAGTTTTGATGAGTGTCTTTGCCCACGGTTTGACGGCTTTTCCTGGGGTCAGTTGGTATGCTAATCGGATCTCGAATAAAAAACATCTTCACTCTTCAATGCCTGAAATGAAGCCTGTCAAGGAAATGCCTGTTCGTTTACCTTGGAAGGAATAAATATCGTTGATGATTAAAAGTATGAAACCGATAATAATATTGTTTGTAGCTTTTAGCTTTTAGCTTTTAGCTTTTAAAGATGTATATCAAATTATCTTTTGATATTTCATATAAGAAAACAATTAAGTAGGTATACCTACTACCTACTATCTACTACCCAAGACGATTTAATTCATAACAAACATTATTGCGTCTGATCTTAAAATCAAGCCATGAAAAGTTTATCTCAGGAATTAGTTAATGGTGTGGCACAGTTTTTTCCTGATGCTATTTTTTATCATCAGACGACGGAAAAGGTGGTGGCATTAACTATCGATGACGCACCTTGCCCTCAGGATCAA
>JBCCDL010000927.1:0-2523 GCA_039030815.1 Cyanobacteria bacterium P01_A01_bin.83
CTACCATGGCTTCTTTGCTGAATTAGCTAAAGGGTTCAATCAGAGCTGGAGATCGCACTACGATTTAATTCTGGAAAATTCACCTTATACTCAACAGATAACTGATAACTGGCGTAAATCATATCACAAATGTCTTAATCAGATTCCTGTTGAACAGATGGATCAGATTAGTAATCGTCTTAAAAGTCATAATCCTCCAACTCCATTACTGAGCCCTCTAATTGAATCTGTTTGGCAATCAATTGCGTTAGAAAATCATTGGCAACCTTTTGCTGATTTGGTTAGTAAACTACAGCATAAAATATAATAATATCCCTGGATATACTTATTAAAATAGTTCAAATGCTTAATCGAACTTGGTCAAGTAACGCGATTTGAACCATCTTCACGAACATTAATAAATTGAGATGACACTTTTTGAAAGTTTTTTAATCCTCTAAGTAAGCAAAAAACAATAATCAGTGGTACTTGATAATTAATTAGTAAAGATAAATCTCGCTTATTAACGGCAAAAGTACACAACAATAGTAAGTAGATTAAAAGAAGGAAGAAATAGCGCGGAAAATCCATCGGCCAATCCTTATTTCTCCCACCCATATATCGATATAAGATATACTGAATTGAGCGGGTTAAAATTTTGCTAAACAGAAAAATCAATCCAATTACATTAGTGGTAAGCAAAACAAGATAGCCACAATAGCGCAAGTTTTGGAGCAAGAGGTAAAACCAAACCCTAGTTTGTTTATTAAGATTATTGTAAATGTGAAACAAGTATCTTAAACCTAATAAAAACCCAACCCAACATACAAATCCTTTAGATATCTGAATTAGCTCGGAGTTTAGCTGGGCTGAAAGTAAAATATCAAAGAATTGATTATTTAAAACAATATCTTTTCTTATAATAAATATCCCAAGGGCTGATAAGCAGAAACCCCATAACCATGGTTGCCACCAAAGAAAAGAATATTCGTAAGAATCGTAGTTATACGATAGTACTGCCTTTTCTTCAAATTTTTCGCCAATAATGTCATTTTCTACATAACCTATTTCATAAATGCACCAGAAGGCAATCTGTAACAAGAATAAACCAATAGCATTTGCTAATGGATGAGAACTAAAAGTAGTAAAAGACAATAACAATACTATAAAATCTTCACCTATAATGTGATAAAGAAAATACTTTTGCCCTGGTCTTTTGATTTTTTCAGAATAAAGTAGCGGAATATAAATTTTCACTTTAGCTATACATAGTATATTTACTGAGAGTAATGTATTTTTGATTGAGTTCTGATTATAACTCCATGAAATAAAATATCAACTTTTGAGTTGAGGATAATTCTTTGGCGTTAGCTCAGATGTGGTTCAGGTTGCTTTCTTAATTTCAGCTAAGATTAACCTAGCTATACTAGCCACCATATTTCCTGACCACTCAAATCAGTAATAACATATAGGAATATAGTTCACTAATTAGTTTTTGCTCAAATATAAAGTAAAATAGTTCAGTTGAGGATAACTTTAGATCTACTGAACAATTAAAGCATTAATAAATTACAGATTATCTCGATTGACGTTTGCACCTAAAGCTATAGACATCAACAACCAATGTGGAGATTTTCAAGATATGTTATCTGTTCTATTTAAGCTGAGTAAATTTCTGACTAGTGCGCGATTATGCTGACGGAGGTTTTCTCAGTTGAAAATATCACTATCTGTCTTTCAATCTAAATTAAACATTTTTAGACATCTATAGAAATAAATTGGGCAGCATAAGATCATACAGTCCGAATTTGTTACTGAATTAAACTCCGTTCAGATTGAAAACAGAAGTTTTAATAAACAAGAAATAGTATCAAAAAAATTTTTATTTACTATTTCACGTAAGTTCGGGATAAGAAAAGAAAGGGTAAGGGGTAAAGGGTAATTTGTTTCTTCTTGACATTACGAATTAAATTCGTTGGACGCTCACGTTATCTACTACTTACTATCTAATACCCACTACCTACGAGCAGTCATTCTAAAAACTATTGATTCCAAACTAGATGCGGTTTAGATGTGGCACTCTTTAGTAATATTTGATTAGGTGTTTGAGTCGCCCAAAATTCAGCCCAGCTCATCTAGCAGCATATTTTGATAAATGTTGGGTAAGTGGCTGCTCATAGAGTTGGTTTCAATTCCATACCCCAGACTTGTCCAAGTGCTAGAGAGCATTCGCAATACTAGTTTGATCTCACCTTGCCGCAATAGCTGAGGAATATCTGTCCCCCAGGCGGAGGAGTCACTCAGCCAATCATGAACCACTATATCTTGGTATTGAGCTTCAAAACTGTAATTTTTCCAGCGCCAGATTCCTGAAGGACGGGGATGATACTTCTTTGCCTGTTCACTCCAAGTAAAATCGAGCATTTGATAACGTCCAGCAGCAGTACTACAATTACCAGTATTAGGTCCAGATACAATTGAAACGCAAACTTCTGGATGACTACTAAGATCGTCAACTAGCTGCCCACCATAGATTACGTTATA
>JBCCDL010000928.1:0-2522 GCA_039030815.1 Cyanobacteria bacterium P01_A01_bin.83
ATCCTATTGATTCTAAAGCTGACTGAATTTCTGTTTTGGCATAAGGCTTGACTGCAAAATTTATCTTTGATGATTGCCAGTCTTTTTCTATTAGCTTTAATAATGCCGAAGGTTTAATATAGCGTAGGACTTTATTGTAAATAATGCGATTTAAATTTTGGAGTAATGAACTAAATAAATTAATCTTTCGTCTTGCTCCATTATCATTTGGTTTAAACATGGTAATGGTAAAGGTGCCGACTTTTTCTTTGGGATTGTAAGTTTCCCCTACAGTCCAAGCATAATTGGCTTGCATCTCGCCATCAGCGATCGCAATATTGCTATAGCGATCTTCTAAACCCAGATCGAATAAAAATAAACCGTCGGCTTGCAAGACACTGTATACATTTCTAAAAACCTGTTTGAGATCCTCTAAACTCATAATATGATTCAGAGCAGAATCAGTACAGATAACAGCATCAAAGCTATTAGCAGGCAATTTAAAATAACGGGCATCATCAAGGATCAGCTCGGCTTGCGGTGCATTTTGCCTAGCGTAGTGTAGCATTTGTGACGAACCATCTAGTCCGACAACTTGATAACCTTTATTGATTAACTCCTGAGATAATTGCCCTGTTCCACAGCAAAGATCGAAAATTTTTGCCCCTGGAGTCAGATTAGGAATGAGTAACTTTTTGATGATGGGCAGTATTACTTTACAGGCAAGATCTGCTTCTGATTTATTGTATAACCAAGCCCAAGGATCGTAATCTGTATAGCGATTTTCGGGAGAAATTGTAGTATTATTCACAATGTTTATTGAATGAATGTTGAGTTATTCTCTGGAATTGAAAAGGGAAAAAATTATGGTCGTTCCAATTAATTGATCTATTCTCTAAGTTATTAGTTCGAGGGATTGGGGATTAGGAAACAAATAATAGTACATAGTTTCATATTATTTCTATTTGGAATGACTATGACTAATGCTATTGCCTATACCATCGAAGTCTATCAAGGCTTACGAGCGACAAAACAAGCGTATTTATTTTCCGTTGGAGATGCTAATTTGTTTTGATTGTTATAGACATTTATTAACTCAAATCCGACTTCCTTAAGAGCAGATTCGACTTCAATTTTAGAATAAGCTTTAACTGAATATACTAATTCTAATGATTGCCAGCTTTTATTGCGTAATCGTAATAAAGTGGATGGTTTTATGAAGCGCAAAAAGTAATTATAGGCGATGCATTTTAAATAATTCCCCAATGAATTAATTTTAGATATTTGTGAGTTTAAATTATCGCGCTCTGGTTGAAAGATTGTAACAGTGAAGGTTCCTATTTTTGACTCAGAATTATAGGTTTCTCCAACTGTCCAGGCATAATTACTTTGCAATTCACCATCATCAATATCAACATTACTGAATCGGTTTTCTAAACCCAAGCCAAACATAAATAAGCCATCTTTTTTAAGAGTGTTGTATACACTATCGAAAACACTTGTAAGGTCTTCGACATTCATCATGTGGTTCAGAGAATAATCGCTGCAATAAACGGCATCAAAAGAAGCTGGATATTTAAATATGCGTGCATCATCTAAGATAAAACGACCATTGGGGGCATTTTGGCGGGCATAGTACAGCATGTTCTCAGAACCATCGATTCCAGTAACTTGATATCCTTTGCTCAGAACTTTTTCTGTTAGCTGACCTGTTCCACAACAAAGATCTAAAATTTGCGCTTGCTGAGGAAGATGTGGCAGCAGTAACTTCTTTAATCTTGGCATCATAACAAACTTGCTATAATACTTCCCTTCAGTTTGGTTGTATAGCCAAGCCCAAGGATCGTAATCTTTATAAAGTTCTGGGTAGCTTTCAGTTTTATTCATGGTGTTTAATCGATGAAATGAAATAGTGAATTGGTGATTGTCTTGATCGCGAGTAATTTACTTTGATGCCAGAAATTCCTGTCTTATTCGAGAGGCTTCTTCAATTGGTGGAGGAGCTATAAAACCATGCTTAATCATGTATGCAAAATAGACATCCAGTAACTGATCATTGATCTCAGGACAGGTAATAGATGTACCTAAAAGTCCATCAAGGGTATTTTGCAAGTCAAATTTAATTGTTGTTGCTTCAGATTTTGAAGTTGGGGCATTACTCTTGGCTCCAGAAAGCAGAGCCACTAAAGGATATAAAGCATGTTCGGGATTATTGGCGGCAATATTTAGTAGTTGCTGATGCCATTGTTCATAGGGAATTTGTTGAATTGGATAACCAAGCGATCGCAATTTGTCGAAAAATAGATTAGTAGAAACTGGTTGCGGATTAACTAAGTGAAAGGCTTGACCCCATTTTTGTTGTTGTGAAAGATGAATAATTGCGCTTACGGCATAATCTACGGGAATAATATCCTGCATCATCTCGATATTGGGAATACTGCCCAGTTCGACACAACCGATTATTAGTCTGTACAAAAAGTCATTTTGATTAAAGACACCAGTTTTACTATGTCCCCATATGCGTCCGAGTCGGTAAATACAAA
>JBCCDL010000929.1:0-2520 GCA_039030815.1 Cyanobacteria bacterium P01_A01_bin.83
AACCAATACAGGATAATTTAGATACAATCAATCATCAAATTAGTGAGATGAGACAGTCAATGCTGGCTCATGATGAAAATAATCCTAGTGATGCTCTGAGCAAAATGGAGCAAATTATCAACCAATTAACCAACTAATTGTTTTAATTGTTGCTTGGGGACAACAGCTAAACCGCATCCAGTTTGAGACTTGGAGTTTATAAGTTAACTGTTCGTAAGTAGCAAGTATAGCAATCGAATTATAGGTTAGGACAGCTCTAAATCTCTCTGCGCCTCTGCGTCTGGTGCGCGAGATATCTATTTAACGTCTTAAGCTTTACTTCGACTGCTATAAAAATCAGATCCTGCTGTTTGACTGGATCGATCTACGATTCAGAAACTACTGTTTTCTAACTAGACGGGGTTTATGCTGAAAAACAATATGTAGTTGACTTGATGATTTGTTAACAAGTGATATTTTTTCTTTGGTGAATGTGTATTAAAAAACTGATAGCTAAGAGATACGATCAGTATTGTCTTGTATTTCATTGCTCAAATTAGCAACGGCTTGAATTGAATAGTAAAGCTGATCTTTGGCATCAATGACAGTTTTGATGGGAACAAAGTCAATGACACAGTTAGTATAGGCTAGGGATTGTAAATTCTGGCAAAAATCTGCTGTCCAAGTATTTTCCCGCACCTGATATCCTTGTGCCTTAAAATAACTAAGCCAGCGCGATCGCGCGATTCCTGGTAAGATTCCTGAATCTAAGCTGGGAGTGTACCAACACCCCTGTTTCCAACCCCATAAATTACCTGTACTGGTTTCTAACCAATTACCCTGGGCATCTATTAGAATAGCCTCCTGAGCATTTAAGTCCAATGCTCGATTGCGAGCTAGATAAGGTGATAAATAGTTACCAGTTTTGTATTGAGGTAATTCTCTTTTATATTGACGATCTTGAGCAATCCAAGCTGTGATGCCCTGTTGTTGGCGTTGGTGGAGATCGATTGGTAAACTACGTCCTGTGATCCATTCTCTTCCATTGGGAAATATAGTTAAGCGAAGCACAGCAAAATTTTGGGCTAATAATTCTGCTCCCTGTCGCAGTTGTTGCCAATTAGGTTGTTGCCAATTAAATGCTTTGAGGGTATTTTCAAGGCGATCGCAATGGGCTTGCCAACTAGTTAAGGGATGAGCTAAAGACTTTTGATATACTCGCATGGTGCTAAATACTGTCGCACCAAAACATAATCCTGGATCGCTGACATTTAGCTTAAGTTCTTCTGAGTTAATTAGTTGACCGTCATACCAAAACATACCAAAACTAAGTACTAATAGTTATGGCAACAGAATACAGGACTTAGACGATTTCTTTTCAAGTGGAGTTGTTTTTTCTTGATTCTCTGACAGTTAGGTAGCGTTGACTCCTTCAATTATTCTCGGCAATTTAAATCTATTCAAGCAAAACTATACACTGCAACAGTTGTAGATTACCTATCAAACTACGTAATTTAATCCCGACTAAAATTATCGGGTATGTTTGACTCGCTGTTTTTGCCTGTGATACTATCCGAATACTGTTGACGAAATAAGCATTAAATCATGACTCAGACCCCCATTAAAACCACCAAGGGCAAGACTTTTACCAATCTGGTATCAAAAGAAGGCGGTGTAAAATATCCCCTCAAAGCACTAAATGTCTGTGAAGAAACCTTTTCTCCTTTGGAGGTGGCTTATGATTACGACGAGATTCGCCGTCAAGTAAGTCGCGAAAGTATTGCCGCAGGACCAAACTCTATCTGGCGTTACAAAGCATTTTTACCTGTTGAAAGTGAAAATCCGATTGATGTTGGTACAGGAATGACTCCTTTGGTCAAATCCAATCGTTTGGCACGTCGTTTGGGTCTGAAAAATCTTTACATCAAAAACGATGCCGTCAACATGCCTACCCTTAGTTTCAAGGATCGGGTCGTTTCCGTAGCTTTAACCCGTGCCAGAGAATTAGGTTTTTCTACCGTATCCTGTGCTAGTACTGGTAACTTGGCTAACTCCACAGCAGCGATCGCTGCCCATGCAGGTATGGACTGCTGTGTCTTCATTCCTGCGGATCTTGAAGCAGGAAAAGTAATGGGTACCTTGATTTATAATCCTACGGTAATGGCGGTCAAGGGTAATTACGATCAGGTAAACCGTCTCTGTTCAGAAGTTGGTAATAGCTATGGCTGGGGTTTCGTCAACATCAACCTCCGTCCCTACTATTCAGAAGGTTCCAAAACTTTAGGTTATGAAGTAGCAGAACAACTAGGTTGGGAGCTTCCCGATCATATTGTTGCACCTCTAGCTTCGGGTTCTCTGTTTACTAAAATCTATAAAGGCTTTAATGAGTTTGTCAAAGTTGGTTTAGTCGATGACAAGCAAGTCCGCTTTAGTGGCGCCCAAGCAGAAGGATGTTCTCCCATTGCCCAAGCATTCAAAGAAGGTAGAGATTTTGTCACTCCTGTTAAGCCTAATACTATTGCCAAGTCAATTGCGATCGGT
>JBCCDL010000930.1:0-2510 GCA_039030815.1 Cyanobacteria bacterium P01_A01_bin.83
ATAGTAGGACGCAAACCAAATACCTGGAAAGATTTTGCTTTAAAAAACAAGGCTAAATTGAAATACTAAGCACCTCTTTCCCTTATGGCAGGAATTGGGATTTCTAATAGTGCAAGTAGAGCGGGATAATGACAAAATACAATCTATAAGCGAACACAAATCTGATCAAGGTATGACATTGGTTTCGGGTTGTTATGCTGGCTGCTTCTCTTCTAAAACTTCTAGTATAGCAATATTTACAGGGTTAATAATAAGTTATGGCAATGCGATCGCCTTATAAATCTAAGGACGAGAGTATTAGCAAAGCTTTTGATGAGTTGAAAGACAAAATAGATCGTTTGGATGTATTGATTAATAATGCAGGTATCTATCCTGATAACGGTTTTAATATTTTGACGATTGAGCGTGAGTTGTTAATTAAAACCCTCAACGTAAATACTTTTGGAGCAATTAGAACTACACAGATATTTTTACCCTTGCTAGAAAAAGCCAAAGAAGCTCGGATTATTAATTATTCCAGTGGTTATGGGCAATTATCAGGACTTTCTGCCAGTGTACCTAGCTATTGCTTATCTAAGCTAACCCTTAATGGCGCCACGATTATGCTAGCAGATGCTTTAGCAGGTAAAAATATTACTGTAAACGCTGTCGATCCTGCTTGGGTTAGTTCTGATATGGGTGGCTCAAATGCACCTCGAACTACTGAACAGGGTGCAGATACGGCAGTTTGGTTAGCTACTGTTGATTCAGTTGAAGATAGTGGAAAATTGTGGCGCGACCGCGAAATAGTGACTTATTAACCGTTAGTTAAACAATTGTCTAAAATTGTTAGCAGGAAGCGCTCGCTTTAAATTAAACAATTTTATCGTTATTGATCGAGGTTATGGGGGTCAAAAGTTATCTATGATCATCATAGGGAGTAATTTAAACAGAGATGAGTGCATCGACAGAAACAAAACCATTATTAAAACAGCCAGAACGCCTAGAAGCTTATCTTAAAGAGCTTCCCCCTGAACCTGGGGTTTATTTTATGCGTAGTGGTAACGGGGATATTTTATATATTGGTAAATCCAAAAAACTACGCTCGCGGGTTCGTTCTTATTTTCGTGACTCGCAAAAATTGAGCGATCGCATTGCGATGATGGTGCGTCAGGTAACGGAGATTGAGTTTATTGTCACCGATACCGAAGCCGAAGCTTTGGCACTAGAAGCTAACTTAATTAAAAAGCATCAGCCTTACTACAACGTGTTGCTCAAGGATGATAAAAAATATCCTTATGTCTGCATTACTTGGTCAGAAGATTATCCCCGCATCTATATCACCCGTAAACGGCGCGCTACCCAAAAACGCGATCGCTATTACGGTCCCTATGTTGACACACGTTTGTTGCGCTACACTCTACACATAATTAAGCGAGTTTTTCCCCTGCGCCAGCGCCGCCAACCTCTGTTCAAGGATCGTCCCTGTCTTAACTACGACATGGGTAAATGCCCAGGAGTATGTCAGTCTCTAATTACCCCAGAAGATTATAAAAAAATTGTGCAGAAAGTGGCGATGGTTTTTCAGGGGAGGAGTGATGAACTAGTAAACAGTTTAACCGCCCAGATGGAAAAGGCAGTAGAGAGATTAGACTTTGAGAAAGCGGCACAGTATCGCGACCAGATTAGAGCTCTTTATAACCTCAATGCCGATCAGAAAGTATCCTTGCCTGATGATACCGTTTCCCGTGATGCGATCGCTTTAGCAGCAGATGATAAGCACTGCTGTATCCAGCTATTTCAGATTCGCGCAGGTAAGCTAGTAGGGCGCTTGGGGTTTTTTGCCGATGCTACTTCTGGTACTCCTGGAGCGATCCTACAACGGGTATTAGAAGAACATTATGCCACCGTCGAGGCGGTAGAAATTCCCACGGAGATTCTGGTACAGCATGAATTACCTGAAGGGGAAATCTTAACCGAATGGCTCAGTGATAAAAAAAGTCGCAAGGTAAGCTTAGTCAATCCTCAACGACAGATAAAAGCTGAACTGATCGAAATGGTAGAACGCAATGCCAACTATGAGTTAGAGCGAACTCAACGAGTTAGCGATCGCAATACCAAAGCATTACAGGATTTAGCCACAATTCTAGACTTACCTGAATTGCCCAAAAGAATTGAAGGCTATGATATTTCCCATATTCAGGGTTCCAATGCCGTAGCATCTCAAGTAGTTTTTGTTGATGGTGTTCCCGCTAAACAACATTACCGTCATTACAAAATAAAAAATCCTGATGTCAAAATTGGACGTTCTGACGATTTTGCCAGTATGGCAGAGGTTATTGCTCGTCGCTTTCGTAAGTATCTCAACAATCCTGACTTATTAACCCAGACTAAACAAGACCAAGATTTTCCCGATCTGTTGATGATTGATGGTGGTAAAGGTCAATTATCTTCAGTAGTTAAAATACTGCAAGAAATGAACTTGTTAGATGTGGTTAAGGTAGTTAGTTTAGCCAAAAAACGAGAAGAAA
>JBCCDL010000931.1:0-2508 GCA_039030815.1 Cyanobacteria bacterium P01_A01_bin.83
CTTATCAGATAAACGTTGTCAGTTATTGGGAGAAATATGCGTTCATGGCATAAATACCTTGGTTTTATTGGCTTTGCGTAGCGAGCAAGTCCACAGTCAAGAAATTTTCGGCGAAATTGAAGCTTTATTAAAAGCCTATTTGAAACCAGAACTAGGTGATGAGGTAATTCAAAATAATTTTGATTCATTATCCTCAAAAATATCCCAAACATATCAACTAAATCAGCGACAAAGCCTAATTTTAGATTATGCTGCTAACTACTCAAAAATTACGATCAAAAATTGTGAGGTCATGTTTCCTGATATTTCTCGCCGCACTCTACAAAGAGATCTTAAATTCTTGAGCAATCAAGGTTTGCTGGTCTTTAAAGGCAACACCGATCAACGTTATTACTATCTCAATTCAGAAAATCTATACTTGTGACATTTTGCGACAACAAAGTTGATTTTTTAGACAAGAAAAATAAATTACTAAACGAAACAGCATAAAAAATAACACATCCTTGTATCGTGATTATGATAATCATATGCTTGGGAGTACAAACCTGATTCGGGAACATCTACGGGATAATGCCAAACTAATTCGAGAAACATATCTCAAAAAACCATTTCCTAAAGGTAACGTTGCGGTTATAGAGGTACATCTTGTAAATGATATATCCTTGAGTACAGGAGCAACATCTAGAGCAAGAAGCCCTACACCTAAACCTAAATCAAAATTAGAAGGAGGTCAATTCGAGCCAATTATTGATTTTTATTCCAATCTTGTTATGGATACTAATGCCGAGTATAAAGCATTATCAGCTATTGCTGATACTCTAGATTTATTAGATAAAAACAAGCTAAGAGGAGAGCTTTATTTGTATACTGAGAGAAAACCTTGCGAAAGTTGTGTTTATGTTCTTCAACAATTTAAGGGCAAATATCCCAATATAGAAATAGCTGAGATTTTTTGGGATTATCCCTATCCTCCAGTCTTTGAGAAGGATTAGTTGCTAATGAAATCATCTCTTAATTCTCCAAATTTTCAAATATCCTCCTCTTATGAAATACCTGAATCTCTGCGCCAACTACTTTACAAAGCTTGGGTAAATCATTATGAAGAATTATACGAAGAACAATCAGGTCAAACAATAACTCTCGAAGTAATTTTATTGAAAATTCTAGATGCACTAAGAGATAAAGATCCCTCTTTGTGTCATTATCGATACGTTTTTATGGCATTAATCATAGCACTAGCAGTTGAGCCTACAATCAAAGCTTATTTATCTTATGAACCAAAAACAGAACAAATTTTCCGATTAATAATTAATTGGTTGAAAAATGGAGAATTACCAACAGAAGAAACAATTAATCAATTATTTCCTAAAGAATCAGTAGGAAGCCAAGCTATTGATGAAGCTTTAAATATTTTTAAAAATCTACTCCAAGTTCTTGACCCTGATAAAGCACAAGAAGCACTGTTAGAAATTCTAGATGATTTTTTAGAAGGCTATGCAATTTTTCCAGGTTCTCAAGGAAGACGAGATTTATTTAATTGGTGGCTTTTAGAAGTTGTTCCTGCTACTTGGCGTTTAAAATTTCCGAAATCTCTTTATACTATCAAAGGTATTGTTCCTTTCGACTCAAAAAATTTACCACATAAACTTTCAATGTTCGACTCTGCTGGAAATATTAGCAAGTGGAATCAAATCAATAATCAAGCAGTACAATTAATGAATCAAGGAAATTTTGATGAAGCACAACCATTTGCAACCGAAGCATTAAAACTAGCTTCAGAAATCGGTAAGTCAGAGTTAATAGCCAATTCTTATAGCAATTTAGGTGTTTTAGCTTGTCAAAAAGGAGATTTTGATGAGGCAGAATCTTTTTATTTAGAAGCTCTTGGAATAAATTTAAAATGTGATGGTTCTGAAAGTTTATCGGTTGCTATGGTGCTTTGCAGTTTAGCATCTTTACAATATGAACAGAGATTATACGAACACGCGATACTTTACTACAAGCAAGCTATAAAAATCAAGAAATCAAAACTTGCCTCTAATCATCAGTCTCTTTTAACATCCGTACAAAATTTAGCATATATATATTCTTCATTAAGGCGAGAAAAAGAAGCAGAGGAATTACTTTGTCAATTCAAACTAATTTAAGTTGATTAAAAAGTAAAATATGTAATCTATTACACTTATTTTTACTCTCAATATATTTGTGAATAAATGATTTTCCTCAAATTATTGTAGAGATATGGCGATCGCGAAGCGTACCCTTCGGGTAATCGCAAAAGAGATTGCTAAATAAAAAAACCTGGTTACTATGAAGTAATCAGGCTTTCAAATTAATTCTTATTTTTTGTCCAGCTTATACTAACTCTCAGTCAGAAAGTCGCTTTGTCTTGCGGATTTGCGATCGCCTCATGTTGGGCGGAATCGCTAAACTCTGAATTACTTGGTAACGTCGCTCACGTTCCATTTGACTGAGTTCTGTATAGTCTAACCAGTGAATACAGTTAAC
>JBCCDL010000932.1:0-2502 GCA_039030815.1 Cyanobacteria bacterium P01_A01_bin.83
ATTTACGATGCTTTAGTCGAACCAACATTATTAAAATTAGCTCCGCCTCAATGTCTCAAAATTTGTGTAGGTAAACGAGGAGGTCAAGCTAGTACGACCCAATCAGAGATTAATAAATTATTAATAGCCCATTGTCTTGGTGGTCACCAGATAGTTCGGTTAAAAAGTGGTGATCCTCTAATTTTTGGGCGAGCAAACGAAGAAATTGCTGCTTTAGTTCAAGCTAACTGTACCTATGAGATTGTGCCTGGTATTTCCTCAATTTTGGCAGCACCATTGCTAGCGGGAATAACTTTAACTGATAAAAAATTAAGCCGCTGTTTTGCCGTTATCAGTGGTCATCAACCCCAAGAGCTAGATTGGGCATCTTTATCTGAGATTGATACTTTAGTAATCCTGATGGGAGGGCGTTCATTGCCACAGATTATTGATTATTTAATTGAGTACGGGCGATCGCCAACTGAATCAATTGCAATTATCCGTAACTGCGGTAGACCACAGCAACAGATTTTTTGGGGAACATTAACTGATATTGTAGTTACAACCGCCCAAATATCACTTTCCCCTGCTGTTATTGTAATTGGTGAAGTTGTGCAGCAAAGATCTCAAAATACCCATCAGACTAGTTCATCTCTCCTCCCTTTAGCTAATAAAACTATCTTAGTCACCCGCGCTGTAGAACAGTCGAGTAAGTTTACGACTTTATTACAACAACAGGGTGCCACAGTGGTAGAGATGCCTGCATTAGAGATTACGCCTCCTTCAAGTTGGGCAGGATTGGATCAGGCGATCGCCAAAATTAATCAATTTCAGTGGTTGATTCTGACTTCAGCAAATGGAGTGGAATACTTTTGGCAACGTCTTACTACTTTAGGTTATGATGCCCGAGCTTTAGGGTCGACTAAAATTGCCGTAGTCGGACGTAAAACTGCCGCTGCTTTACAAAAAAAACAGCTAAATCCTGACTACATTCCCCCCAATTATGTGGCAGATTCTTTAGTCGCTAATTTTCCCGAGGGTTTATCTGGCAAAAAAATCTTATTTCCTCGGGTAGAAACTGGAGGCAGAACCCTCTTAGTTGAAGAATTAACCAGCAAAGGAGCATCAGTAGTAGAAGTTGCCGCATATCAGTCTCAGTGTCCCCAGAAGATTGAGCCAGCAGCATGGAGAGCGCTACAGCAACGACAAATTGATGTTGTTACCTTTGCTAGTTCCAAAACAGTCAAAAACTTTTATCAGCTTTTGCAGAGTCAAACCAGCCAGCCAGAAATTGAATCAATCTTAAACGATGTTTGTATCGCTTCCATTGGACCGCAAACCTCCAAAACCTGCCGAGAATTAATCGGTAGAATCGATTTAGAAGCAGCAGAATATACCTTAGAGGGATTAACTACAGCCATCATCAATCATAAAATTTCTTAATTGAGCCTATTACATATTTAGTATGGTATGTATAGTTAGTATCCAGCGGGATCGGCTAAACTATAACTGGCACTATTAATTCATTTTTCTGACTACACTAAATATAGAAAAATAAATACTGGCTGCTCCTGGCACACTCGTAAAGAAAAGAGATATTTAATGTCTAATTTAGATCATAGAAGGAGACCATTAGGCAAAGTCAATCAACCACCAAGTTACCCTAGCGAACATCCTTTCAAAGATAGCGCCCTAGGGTTAGTCTCCACGAAAAGTTTTCCCGCAATTGTGGGGACAGCAGATATGATGCTGAAATCCTCAGAAGTGACCATGGTCGGCTATGAAAAAATTGGTAGCGGACACTGTACCGCTGTAGTCAGAGGTAATATTGCCGATGTGAGATTAGCTGTGGAAGAAGGAGCCAAAACCGCCGATAAGTTTGGTCAATTGGTATCAAAGCTAGTAATTGCTCGTCCTATGCCCAATTTAGAAGCCATTTTTCCCATTGGCAGTCATTTGATTGAGTTAACTCAAAAAAGACGGGGTTACAGTCGTCTGAGTAATCGCTCCATCGGCTTACTTGAGACTAGAGGCTTTCCCGCTATGGTTGGTGGTGCCGATGCCATGCTCAAATCTGCTGATGTACAGCTAGCTTCCTACGAAAAAATTGGTGACGGTTTATGTACCGCTATTATTCGTGGTTCAATCGCTAATGTCGCGATCGCGATCGAAGCAGGAATGCAGGAAGCAGAGCGTATTGGGGAGCTGCATGCGGTGATGATTATTCCTAGGTTACTGGAAGATTTAGAACATACTCTACCTGTAGCTAGCTATTGGCAAGATGAGCAAGAACCTTTACCAGTCTTGTTACCTAAAGAAGTTAAACAGAAAGAGAAAGAATTAATTGAGCTTCCTCAAGCAGACACCAAACCAATGCAGGTTCCTTTAAAAAGAAAAATGGAAATTGAAGAGCTATAAATCTGGCTCAAAAATTATCTGTTGTAAGGCTCCTAATATAACGTCAGTTCGGGATAAGAGAGTTAGTCTTTTTGGATAGCTCTAAGCTTTTTAGCTGTTTTTCGG
>JBCCDL010000933.1:0-2502 GCA_039030815.1 Cyanobacteria bacterium P01_A01_bin.83
ATAGGTATAATTTCAATATTTTACTTAGATGAAATCAATACAAGCTTATATTTTAAGCTTTTAGCAATCAAGCATTTCCAAAATTAGAGATTATTTTCTATCTTTCTTTGACCAGATAACATAAAACGACAGAGTTGGCGTAGACTTCGCTAAACTCGCACGTACATGGTACATGCACGACAAAAGCGAAGCTTTGTTCTTGGTTTCCGTACCGCGAGCAACAAGGGAATTCTTTAGAAGGTTTCTCTGACTTCGTCAATATACAATAACTTTTATTAAAAAAATTAGTGATACAAGTGCAAACAGTAGATTTAGGGTTATCAGTCAATAATATGAATAAACTGAAAAACCAGCTTTTTTGCCGTTTGGATGGTCTTACTCCTTTCCAAAGAAAAGAACAGAGGTTAAATACTCTTACTGAGTTAGGTTTGTTAGTTTCTGAAGCGGTTCCGCTTTTTGAAGAAACTACTCAAAAAGCGGCGGCTTTTACTAATATGCCTATCAGTATTCTCACCCTGGCTGTTGAGGACGAACTACGGTTCAAATCTTCTGTCGGCTTGTCAACTATTAATCTAACAAAACAGTTAGCTACTCAAAGAAAGATCCCACTTAAGGAATCTTTTAGTAATTACGTCATTGACAGCCAACAACCATTATTCATCGAAAATACTTTAAGTAATACTGTTTTTGCCAACAGCATTTTGGCTCAGCATTACGGGATCAAATCTTATCTTGGGGTTCCTTTAGTTAGTTCAAAGGGTCTATGCATTGGCACTTTAGAAGTTATGGATGGTATAGAAAAGCAACTAAATCACCGTGACATCGATCATTTGACTTTGCTAGCTTGCTGGTGCTTACAAGAATTTGAGCGTAATCAGCTTAAGCAAAAGTCATTAGCTCAGACAATTAATAATACCAAGGAAGTTGATTATCAACAGGGTGACAGTTTAAGTGCCGAATCCAATCTTGATTCTGATTCTCAGACATCAACGGTAACTGTTAGTAGTTCATCTAGTCCGATTGAGACTAATATACCAAACGCCGTCGCTAAAACTGCTACAAGTCCAATTAAGCTCAAATTATTATCTCAGTTAACTCAAGAGTTAAGAACACCTTTAACTTCGGTGATCGGTATGGCAAGCGTGCTGCATCGCGAAGTATATGGTCCTTTAACTATTAAACAAAGAGAATACTTAGAAATTATTCATGACAGCGGTCAAAATTTGATCTCTTTGGTTGATGAAATTGTTAGTTTGGGGGTATTAAACGATCGCGATTCTAAACTGAATAAGGTTGCTATTGATATCGAGATGCTCTGTCAACAAGTTGTAAATAACTTGACAGACATGGCTAAACAACAACAGCAGGTGTTGCAGCTATCAATTGAACCAGGCAATCGAATTTGGTTTCTAGACAAAGAAAAAATTCGTCAAGCTATTTATTATTTAATTGTAAGCCTCTTAGAGATTTCGGAACCAGGTGGAGAAGTTAAGATCCATGTTTCTCGGCGAAATGAAGCTTTAAATATTGCGGTAGGACTTTCTCATCCCTGGTTAGGAGAAGATTTTGGTCAAACTAAATTGCATTCTCAAGTTGTAACTCAAGCTTTAGAACTGAGCAACTCTAGAGAAAAAAGTAATACTTTGAGTGATCGCCAAATATTAACTTCTACTGCTTTAATGATGGCACTTAATAATAAAAATTCCTTAGATGACAACATGTATAAGATTCCTCGTGATATTTTAGGGCTTCTATTGTGCTGTCACTTAACGGAATTGCATCAAGGAAAGATAGTAGTTCAAAATTCTATAAGTTCTAGCCATCGCTATTTACTGCAATTTCCTAATGCTAGACCTAAAGCAAAATAACTTATATAAAATACAATCATGTTTGC
This sequence comes from Cyanobacteria bacterium P01_A01_bin.83, assembly GCA_039030815.1. Lineage (GTDB taxonomy): Bacteria > Cyanobacteriota > Cyanobacteriia > Cyanobacteriales > Xenococcaceae > Waterburya. The sequence continues at coordinate 1,895 of JBCCDL010000933.1, forward strand.
TAGATGATGAAATTATCTTGATTAGTGATTATACCTAATTAATTATTTTTCCCAAACTAAATATAAATTAGACCATGATCTGATTTGCTATTGAAGGTAGCTTAGGATATTAAAGATCAACAGTACCCTGTAGTTTGATGGCAGGGTACTGTTGACTTGGTAAAATTTAGAACTAAATTATCTTATCCATGAAATCGGCTTGGTACACTTTCATGCTTTCAAAGCCACATTTTGCTCAGTGGCAGCAAGGTAGCTATCTCCATCGATTTGCAGGCTGGTTATCGAGTTGGCGAGGGGGCAGTTGGTTGTTTCAGTGGAGTAACGCGATCGCAACTGGCTTGATTAGCGTTGTATTTCTCCTGTCTCCCTATGTTGAGACATCTTTAATTGGAGTATTGCTAATTGCAGTGGCTTGTTTTTGGATTTTAAATACGGTAACAGCATCCCAAAGAATTGTAATTACCCCTGTCCATTTTATAGTTTTTTTGTACTGGTGTATTGCCACGATCGCAACAGCTTTTTCTCCTGTTAAAGCAGCAGCATTTAATGGTTGGCTCACTTTAACGCTGTATTTAGTATTGTTTAGTTTGGCAGCTCAAGTTATGAGG
>JBCCDL010000934.1:0-2497 GCA_039030815.1 Cyanobacteria bacterium P01_A01_bin.83
CATTATCAATCTAGCTTCAGTTTTTTTGAGAGTCGATTAAGAGCCTTCCACTGGTGCGGTTTCGAGGAAATTTTCGATATCAACTTGGTAATAAGCTTGTTTATTGTGCTTTACTGGCCCTACTTGTTGTCCGTTGAATATATCTCGCAAACTACCGAGAACTGTTAAAGAATCATCTTCAGGACGCAGAGTCATTAATAATGTATTGCAATCTCCTTGTGGTCTGTCACTGGTGCAAATAACTGACTGATTGTCCATTTGACCGTTTGTAATCAAGCCTAAAGTATTGTTGTCGTAAGCTTCTTGGAAACGAGGCGAAACACTTTCGCAACGCTTTTGGGGACTAAAACCCGCACTCAGAAAATCTTCGGTTTCCCAGCGTACAATGGCAATTTTTCCTCTGGAAGTCCAAGCAAAAGTTGTTGGTAAAGATTTTCCACTCTCATTATCAAAACTTTCGGCACAGATAAACTGTGTCTCACCATTAGCTTGAGCTTGCTTAATAGGCAGATTTGAGAGAGAAATAACGGCTAAAGTTCCTAGTACACCCGTAGCTAATAAACTGAACTGGTTAAATTTCATGATTTTTTCCTTAAAAATAAAGTGGTGAGTTATTGAGAAAAAAATTGAGGCTTATTCTTGTAACCAAGCACGAAGGTTATAGTCTCCTGCTTCTCCTGTTTCAAAAACGCTAGCAAGTACTAAATAAGCTCCGTCTTTTGGTAAAGTTACAGCTAACTTAGAATCAAAATTTTGAGTTGAAACATCGTCATTTTGCTCGACTAAAGAAGTCTTTTGCGTTTTTTCGTCGTAATAATAAAGCATCAATCCTGGGTCGATTTTTTGTCCTGCCATTTCAACAACAATGGTTTGACCAGCTTTACCTTGAAATGCGTAAGGATGAAAGTAAGTATTGTCGGGAAGAGTTTTATCTCCCGATTTGAAAGAAGCGGTAATGGCTTCTCCGTTCATTGGTAAACTGGCAATACTTGACTGGCTAGGAGTTTGTTGTCTTTGAGCGATATTAGGTGCGTTTCCTCCTTCTAAAGCAACTAAAAAGCTATTAACTGAATCTGTGGCAATCGCAAAAGAAATACCGATAAAACCATTACTCTCTCCGATGACTTTTCCCGCTCGGTCTGTAACTGGAGAAGTTAAAATTTTTGTATTGACACCAATTACCTCCCCGCGAGAGTTTAGTAAAGGTCCTCCAGAGTTACCAGGATTGATAGCAGCCGAATGCTGTATCATTTTGCGCTTGGGATATATTTGACTGACAATACCACTGGTATAGGTGTTATGTTTCCCGCGAGGAGTACCGATGGCATATACGGATTGTCCTACTTGTAATGAATCAAAATCAGCAAAACTCAAATTAGTCAGATTGTTACCATCGCGAATTTTAATCGCCGCCAGGTCAACACCTTGGGGGTCAAAGCCAACCACATCTGCTGTAGCTTCTGTACCATCGTTAAGTAACACTTTAACTACATCTCCTCCTCCTTCTAGTACATGGGAATTAGTAACGATTAAGCCGTCGGGAGAAACAATAAAACCACTTCCAAGACCTCCTTTATCGGTTAAAATTATTACCACCGAAGGACTGGCTTTTTGATAAACCTGGATACGAGTTTCTTCTTCTGTATTTTGAGCGAGTAATATTTTATTATCTTCAATTTCAGCAGCTAGAGGATGCCAGGGAATTATACTGCTGCTGATTCCTAGAGTAATTGCTAGAGCAAATAATTTACTGTATCTGCGTTTCATCGGGTTAAATTTAATTGATAAAAATATCTTACGTGAATTAACTGAGGTGAAGGGTCAATGTGATTTTTTTTTCACTTTCAGAAAACTATTATCTGTTTAGCATTGATTAGCAAGTAAAGTTAAACTTTCCTCTTTAATTTCTTCGCGATTATCCTTCTTAAACCGCCATTAAAGAGATATTGATAATAGTCTCTCACTTTCTTGCTTGCTTTTCACCCCTTTGTGTCATCCCCACTCGTCGATATCTAAATCCGAACGCTCAAACTCTTCTATTCTTCCTGGATCATATTTATTCTCATCGCGATTGTAGTTAGAGCGATTTATACTGATAAAGTTACCATCTTCATTCCAATTAATACTACTAAAAGAAACTAACTTACCTTGAGAATCTTTGAGAAGTAATAACCCATCTGCATATCCAGAATTGATGTATGTCCAAGTTCCCGAAGCCTTTTTCGTGACAATATCCGATAATCCAATTATCCCCGCATCTATGCTTTTATAGCGAAATGTTCCATCTGAATTTAGCTCAATCAACTCTCCGTTGCTTAGTTCAAAAGAATTATCTATAAATGAGTCTCCTACTCTCTTTTGAACATCTATCGACCAAGTACCTATCAATTGGTCTTTAGATAAGTTGGGATTAACATCTACTCTCTGCCATTTAGTTTCTCCATTATCGCTGACATATACCAAATCATCGTTAGATGCAAACTTTACAGAACCCTCA
>JBCCDL010000935.1:0-2493 GCA_039030815.1 Cyanobacteria bacterium P01_A01_bin.83
ACAACAAACTGTCTTAAACGACAAATAATCTGTCACTGTGCAAATGCCGGGAGGCAGACTTGAACTGCCGACACGAGGATTTTCAGTCCTCTGCTCTACCACCTGAGCTATCCTGGCTCGCTTTTTATGGCGCTCAACTAATTTAACAGACTGAATGTATTGTTTGCAACCCTTAAACAAAATTAATTAGATATTTGATTATACCTGAACGCATGTTCATATATAGTGCAGATGTAACCATCAAAAATGAGGACAATACTATGACTAGTGACAGTTTAGTAAAATGTACTTGCGATCGCTGTGCTGGTGAAATATCTTGGGAAAATGCCATTACAAAAGAGGATAAATATTACTGTTGTGAAGCCTGTGCCAATGGTCATATAAATGATTAAGGTTGTAAAATGTCTGGGTGTGGTTGTGGTTAGACTAGTCAAAAAGCAAACCCACTCAAATTTTGAACAAAGATGAATATACTCGATGGATATCTGATGAGGAATTCAAGAAAATTGAAATACTAGGTGAAAAACCCAGAACTGTATGGGTAGCAATTATTGAAGTAGAAATATCTAAACTCATTGGTCAAAGAAAAATAGCTATCGTCATGAATGCACCAGCCTTTAAAGATGCTGAAGATATTGATTACTTAATTACAAATGTTGAGGGAGAAATCGCAACAGAGCAGTGGATAGTTGACACTTATTCTCAAAGAAACTGGATTGAGGAAAAAACATCCTCTCAGAGCCTTACGAAATCCTGGTTCTTGAGCTTACCGACCAAAATTGTTCCGTTGCTATACAAAGGCGGATCTGGGCATTCATTTGCCCTGTCCCGCATGTGACCCCAGACACCGTGTCCTCATGTACGCGCACCAAGACAGTCGTTTAAATCACAGAAAATTGCGGTTTTATTAAAGCGAGGTACAATGCTAATCATGATTGATACTTGCTTCTGTTATTGCATTTGAAGTTTGCATCTCAACCTTTTCTTGTTGTCTGATGTCTCCGCCGAACTCACGTTTAGTAAGTAAATTTAATGGGTTATAGCTATAGTTTATGAAACTTTTATTTATTATTTCTAATGACTTTGGCGAACTGTCCGATGCCTGTTACTTTACTAAAGGATATAATTTTGATGTTTCTCTGTTACTTCCCCCACGGTTGTTTGCAGTAAATCAAGGTAAGCTACCATCTAAAGCTTATCTTTACAAAACACTACAGGATATTTTGGATGTTGTTGATCGTCAACAGCCAGAACTAATTTTTTTATTTTCTGGTTATTTATATGCCATTAATCAAATCTTGAGTCTAGAAGCCGTGAGAGGTCTGCTTGAGAATCTTAAGCAGCGGCATTGCCAAGTAGTAACCAGCGATCCATTTTTAGGTATCTTAGGCGATCTTAATAATTCAACCTTTAGTAAAGATTTTCCTTTCCATCAAACCTTTCTACAGCACTTTTCGAAGGTGTTTACCCTGCTGCAAAAGTTGCCTCATCTATATACTACTCCAGTTGCCTCAACCCAAAAAGTTAAGCAAATTGCTTTTTTCAACCCCAATATTGAGGTTTCACCTCATGAGTTAAGTACCTATGGCAATCAACTGGATCAGGTACTTCCAGTTAATCTTGATCAAAAACGATGGTTATTTATTTTATCGTCTGAAGACTATGTGACTCAAATTAATCTTCATGGTAAAGCTAAATTCCATGCAATCTTGAAGAAGAAGCTTGAAGAAACAGTAGAGTCAGGATGTCAGCCAATCATTGTCACCTCTAAAAAGTGTATTGACGCAGTTCGCGATTTAAAGCCTCAAGCCGAAGGTGTAATTTATCTAAGTTTCTGCCCTTATCCAGTCTTTACCAGGATCTTATTAGAGGCTGAATATCTATTTCTGTGGAATGTTTTTTCTAACTGTCTACTTGCCCGCATCGGTAACCAAAAACCTGTTTTTTTCTTTCATCCTGGTCATCTCTTCCAGGCTATTCCTCGCCTACACGAACTAGGCATGAAATACAGCTATAGTGAAGCTAATTTGAGTTATCTTGATATCTTTAAGCCTCTACAGTCGTTAGAACTAGCTGAACAAGTTTCCGTCCAAGAGCAAGCTTTTGCGCGATCGCAAAAACGATTTCGCGAGAGCCCAACACCAGACCAAGTTGTAGGACAGCTACTCTCACTTTAAACTTAGTTCACGTTAGTTGCCACAGCCTAGAACTAGGAACTCTGGCTGCTTTACTCGGATGTCCTCTATAAACTTCACCATCTTTAGTTGAGTTTAAAATCAACGCCCCAGCTCCAATAATGTTACTTTTACCGATGGAACACCCTGGGGCGATGGTGGCATTTAGCCCGATAAAACTATAGTCTCCCACAGTAACCGACTCTCCCAGAATAGAACCAACCAGCCAACAGTGATTGCCAATTTGAGTTTCAAAACCGATGCGGGTGGCGCTGAATATCATTGAGTTACAACCAATCTTGACAAAGGGATGAATTCC
>JBCCDL010000936.1:0-2480 GCA_039030815.1 Cyanobacteria bacterium P01_A01_bin.83
CAAGCATAAATAATGAATTGGCTATAGGTAATGGACATTAGTAATTAATAATTAATAGTTAATAATGAATAATTACTTTTATTATGCTACTCGTTTACCTTGTTTGTAAACTGACCTGATCATAGGAACTATACCATCATCATGTACGGTAATAAGGTCGGCTTTCTTACCTATTTCTAAACTGCCAATTTGGTTATCTAAATTAATAGCTTTGGCTGGATATAAAGTAATGTATTTAATTACTTCATATAAAGGTTTTTTGGCTGTTTGACTAATAATAAATGCTGACTGTAACAAACTTCTGGGTACGTAATCAGAAGAAATAATATCCACTAAATCTAATTCTACTAACTCCATTGCCGACACATTACCAGAATGAGAACCACCTAAAACTACATTTGGCGCACCCATCAGCACTAACAAACCATTATTGTGGGCTTCTTTGGCTGCATCTATGGTAGTAGGGAATTCTGCCAAAACAACGCCCTCAGCGATCGCTTCTCGAACGTGATCTACCGTAGCATCATCATGACTGGCAAGAGATATATTTTTTTTCTGACTTAATTTAACCAAAGCCTGACGGTTTTCTACTGCGTGTTGGCGTTGGTTATGCAGACGCATAGCAATAAACTCGTCCATCTTCGCTTCGGGTACGCCATGCTTGCCCGTATAATATTCTTTGTATTTTTGGATATTAACAAATTGACGTTGACCAGGAGTATGATCCATCAAAGAAATCATTGCTAGCAATGGGTGTGAAGCGTAGGGTTCAATAATCTCGTAGAGATGTTCGTAACCTAACTCGCAGCGCAGATGTAATAAATGATCCGTACTAAATCTACCTGCTGCTTGTCCCTCAGCTACAGTATCAATCATTGCTGCATAGTGATCAATGCGTAGAGAATCATCTCTGGGGGTAACATCTCCAATAGCGATCGCATCACATACCATAGTTATACCCGAACTAATCAAATCGCGATCGTGGTTGACTGCTGCTAATTCTAAGGGAAACCTGACTTTAGGACGAGGAGAAATACACTTTTCCAGATTATCGGTATGGAGTTCGATTAAACCAGGCATCAAATAATCGCCATCTCCATTTTGTCCCTGTGATACTACTCCAGGCTGAATATCGGTAATAATGCCATCTTTTACGGCGATCGTACCTGTTATTTCTTCATTGGGTAGAAGCAAGCGATAATTTGTATAAACCTGTTCCTGCATCTGGTTTGGTTCTGTAGATGTTACCTTGCAGTTTAAAGTATTTGTTGCAAAATATAAATTAAGCTGAGATTAGCTTTTAGTTAAGTTAAGAATAGAATTAATTTGAAATAAAGCGATGTCTATAGCTATGCTGAGTCTACGACTTACTACGCAATACGAAGTGAGTCTTTTAGGCATCCGCAAATCCCATTACTCAAACTACAATACGACAAGCTATAAATTCTGGCTACCATTTAAAATAACTAATATCTAGCCTATTCTCAAACTGAGGTAACTATGTTACGCGATCTCACTGTTCAAAACTATCGTTGCTTTGAAGATTTCCATATTGATGGTTTGGAACGAGTTAATCTTTTTGTGGGAAATAACAATAGTGGTAAGACTAGTTTATTAGAGGCTGTTTATCTATTAGTTACATCAAATAAAGAACAAGCCTTATCTGAAACTATTTTAAATAGAATTAATTTTTTTAATACTAATCACAAAGAATACTATACAATTAATAATCTTTTTTTTGGCTATGAAACAGAAATACCTTTTCCTGGACTAGTTATTTGTCATAAAAATAATGGTGTTGGCATAAACATAGATCGCAATCAAAAAAGTTTGGTGTATTTTGATTTAAAAGCACCTGATTACCCTGAAACAAAGTTTTTATGGAAAAAAGTAGCAAAATTCAATATTGGCTATGGTAAAGATTTAGATTACGATGCTATTCCATCAATTCCCTATTATACAAGAGGTTATACACATCCCCAAGTAGATTTAATAATTAAAGAGCTGTCTTTGTCAAAAGAAAAAGGATTAGAAGTAGCTGACTCAATAATCACTTCAGCAATGACTTATGCAAAATCTAATCTTAGTCAAAATAATTTTATAATCATAGAGAAGAATAATTTAGTATTAGATGCAATACCAGATATAAATAATTCATCAAATAATTACTTTTTATTCGCCAACAAGTTGGATTTCAATAAACTCGCTTTCTTATGGGACTCAATAAGCTTAACAACTAAAGAAGATTTAGTAATAAAGTCGCTTCAGATAATAGAAAAAAATACTCTAAAAATAGATTTTTCTAGCTCAAGAAATTCAAATACGATTAGGATAAAACTAAAGAATCATTCAAATCCAATACCTTTAAGTAATATGGGAGAAGGAATGTATCGTATTCTAGCTTTAGCTATGTCGTTAGTAACAGCAGAAAATGGAGTTTTATTAGTAGATGAAATAGAAACGGGATTGCATTACGAAGC
>JBCCDL010000937.1:0-2471 GCA_039030815.1 Cyanobacteria bacterium P01_A01_bin.83
GTAACTAATTCAAAACCTCTTCTAACTGATGTTGTTGCCAGAGAGACTTATATAATCCTGCTTCTTGGATCAAAGTTTCATGAGTACCGTTTTGGACAATTTTGCCCTGATCCATAACTAAAATGCGATCGCAACTTGCCGCAGCAGAAAGCTGGTGAGAAATGAAAATAACGGTTTTGTTTGCCCTAGCGGGTGACAAGCTATTTAAAATTCTGGTGGCGGTTTCGTTGTCGACGCTGGAAAGAGCATCATCTAAGATAAGTACTTTGGCTTCGGTGATTAACGCTCTAGCTAGAGAAGTTCGCTGCCTTTGTCCCCCAGAGAGAGTAATACCTCGTTCCCCAACTAAAGTTTCGTATTCTTGAGGAAAGGTGAGGATCTCGGGATGAATTTGTGCTTGTTTCGCCGCTTGAACTACTTCATCGGTTTCTGCCAGCGGTTCCCCATAACGGATATTATTTTTAATTGTCGTGCTAAATAAAAAGCTGTCTTGGGGCACATAGGCGATCGCTTTTCTCAGGGTACCTAAATCCAGCTTGGTAACATCGCAATCATCTAAGAATAATTCTCCCCCTTCAACATTTAATAGTCGCGGAATAGCATTGGCTAGAGTAGATTTTCCTGAACCAATAGAACCAACAATCGCTACAGTTTCTCCTGGCTTGATTGTAAAGTTGATATCATACAAAGCAGGTACATTAGAACCTGGATAGGTATAGGTTAGATTGCGGGCAGTAATTTTGCCTTTAAGATCGGCAACGGGCAAGGCGATCGCCTGAGGGCTATTTTTAATCTTGGGTTCGGCTTTGGTAATTGATTCCACCCGATCTATACTTACCTCTCCCTGCTGATATGCCGTGATGGTAAATCCCAACAGGGCAGTGGGGAATACTAATCTTTCAACAAATAAAACTAAAGCAATAAAGTCACCTACGGTAATTTGCCCCCTGGCGATCGCGCCACTGCCTAACCACAACAGAATTAATAAACTGATATAAGAAATTCCTTCAATTATGGGGAAGAGTAAATTTCTGGTTCTGGCTAACTTTAGATTTGCCTCCAATAATTGCTGATTTTTCTGCCTAAATGCTTCTCTTTCCTGTGTCTCTTGAGCATAGATCCGAATCAATGCCATGCCAGACATGTCTTCTTGAATAAGCTCACTAAGATCTGAAAGCTTTACCTGAATTTCCTCTTGATAACGTCTCAGTTTGCCGCTAAATAGCTGAACCGTAATTAACATTACTGGATATACGGCGATCGCCAATAACGTAAGCCGCACATTGATCTTCAGCATTACGGGCAAGGTAAAGGTATAGGCAAAGATAATGTTGATAAAGCTCAATACGGCAAAACCCACCAGGCGGCGAATATTGTCTACGTCGCTAGTGGCACGGTTAATTAAATCTCCTGATGTATTATTCGAGAAATAACCAGGTTCAATAGTTAACAGATGCTGAAAAATTCTTTGTTTTAAGCCAAATTCAACCTGTCTACCCACTCCAAAAATTGAGGTACGGGAATACATCCGAAAACCCCACATAATTGCGGCTAAAAGCAATAACCAGAGTGCAGAACGAGATAACTCTTGGAAACTAAATTCCCCCTGCAATTGGTCAATGCTGTCTCGAATTAATAGCGGAATATACACTCCTAAAATGTTGACAATCAAGAGTGCGATCGTACCTAACAATACCATGCGCCAATGGGGACGGAGGTAATTGCCTAATTTTTGTAACCTAGAATTTGCCATCTACAAATCTTAACAATTTTTTTGCCGATGACAAACCTAACTCCAGGAGGAATATCCGCCTCACTTCGCTTCATTTAGTCGAACAACACCTGCTTATCTTTCTGCCATCGGAATGTAGGGCGCATTATGTTTCCCCGTATAAATCTGAGTTGGGCGGAAAATGCGATTTACAGCTAACTGTTCTTTCCAGTGTGCCAACCAACCAGCAACACGAGCGATCGCAAAAATAGGGGTAAACAAGTCTGTGGGAATACCAAGTTTGCGATATACCAAACCTGAATAAAAATCAACGTTAGGATAGATTCCTTTGTGACCTAGTTTGGTTTCAATAACTTTTTCCAATTCCAACGCCAGGTCATAGTAGTGATCGTGTCCTGTTTGATCGAATAGTTCTTCTGCCAAACTTTGTAGGATTGTAGCCCGAGGATCTTTTACTTTATAAACTCGATGTCCAAATCCCATGATTTTTTGTTTGTCGGCAATTAATTGCTCTACATAGGGCTTGACATCCTGTACAGAATTAATATTTTCTAACATCAATAATACTTCCTCATTGGCTCCTCCATGAAGGGGCCCTGCCAAAGTACCTACCGCAGAAGCAACTACCGCATAAGGATCGGTTAAGGTGGAAGCTGTAACCATTGCCGAGAAAGTAGAGGCGTTAATCGTGTGTTCAGCGTGTAGCGTTAGGCAGACATCAAAGATCTTTGCCTCTAGA
>JBCCDL010000938.1:0-2465 GCA_039030815.1 Cyanobacteria bacterium P01_A01_bin.83
GTCCAACAGGTGCGCCAAAAAATACAGCCTTTTATTCTGACTCAATGTGGCACAATGCGAGTGCTAGATATGTCCTATCCAATTGGAGTAGATAATATCTATACCAAAGTCAATATTTTAGAGAAAGCAACGGGGCAAAAAAGAAAAAATCTTTCCCAGTTAGTTGAAGAATGCGATCGCCATAATCACGCTCGCTGGCAATTTTCTAATATCAATGAGCCAAGAGTTGATGGATTAAAAGTTGTCCGAGAGCATCAGCAGCTAATTATTCTAGGAAAGCCAGGAGCAGGTAAAACGACGTTTCTCAAGCATTTAGCTGTTAAATGTCTCGATTGGAATAGTATTTTTGTTAATTTAGTTCCTTTCTTTGTATGTCTCAAAGATTTTGCCGAGGCAGATAATAAAATTGGGTTGGAGGAATATATTGCTCAACAAGTAGCAATTTGTGGACTTGGCTCGTCTCAGATAGCTTACTTAATCAATAGTGGCAGAACTCTAATTTTGTTAGATGGACTGGATGAAGTTAGAAAAGATGATATTAAGCGAGTAATTAAAGAAATTCAGACTTTTTCTTACAAATACAGTCACAATCGCTTGGTTATCACTTGTAGGATTGCTGCTCAAGAATATACATTTGAAAAATTTACCGAGGTAGAAGTTGCCGATTTCGATGATGAACAGATTAAATCATTTGCCTATCGCTGGTTTAAAGACAAAAACATTAATCTAGAACAACGGTTCATCGAACATTTGAGGAACAACCCACCCATTAAGGAGTTAGCCAATCGTCCGATCTTGCTGACGTTGCTGTGTTTGGAATTTGAAGATTCTGGGGAATTTCCTAACGATCTGGCTGAATTATATCGAAGGGCTATCAATACATTACTCCGAAAATGGGATGCCAAACGAGGTATATATCGGGATGTAGTCTATAAAAATCTTTCTACTCAAAGGAAAGAAGACTTATTAAGTCACATAGCTAAAGTTACATTTGAGCAACAGAAATATTTCTTTAAGCAAAGTGAGTTAGAAAGTTATATTGCCGAGTATATTCGCAATCTTTCTGGAAGTATTGTTGATGAAGAAGCTCTGCTGGTTGATAGCGAAGCGGTATTAAAATCAATTGAGGCTCAACACGGTTTATTAGTTGAGAGAGCCAAAGGTATATACTCTTTTTCACACTTAACTATTCATGAGTATTTTGCAGCCAGAGCGATTGTCGGTACGGCTAATCCCAATCTTTCAAACGATCTGAGTTTGATTTATTTAAGTAGAAAGGTTTTTGATAAGCGTTGGCATGAAGTTTTTCTGCTATCTAGTGGAATGATTTCCAAAGCTGATTGGTTATTGTTTTTGATGAAAGTTGCAATAGATAAAACATTTTCTGAAGATAGAAATTTTCAGGAGTTTCTAAGTTGGATTAATTACAAATCGAGTAATGTAAATAGCTCTTCTCAAGCATCGGCAGTTCGAGCTTTTTATCTCTGTCAGGCAATAGCTATTTATACTGTAGATAATTCTAACTATCCTCTATTTGGAAGTTGGGAAATCGGAGAAATGAGCGAACTACTATCTGTTTTAGATTCAAATCTTCAGGTAGATGTTTATTACGGAAATGCTATGGGAAGTTTCATGGGAAACTTTTATGATTGGAAAGATGCAGAAGAACTAAAACTAGACTTAAATTTAGCTCATGCACGCGCTCAGGCATCATTACTCGCCAGAACTTCTAAAATGAGCTTTGAATCTTGTGATTGGATGGAAGAAGATGAAAAAGAGCATCCAGGAGATGACACTAATTTTTACGCATTAACAGAATCTTTGTATTGGGCGATTGAATTAAGTAGCGATCTCGAACTTAAACAGTCGTTAATCGATCTGGAGCAACAACTACCCGATGGAGTTTTTGAACATTGGGATACATATTTTGATTGGTACAAAAATCAAAGTGAAGCTTGGGCTGCTACTTTAAAAGAGTTGAATCAAAAACATCGTCAAATTGACTATGATTGGAATTTTGACAATCGGTTGTGGGGAACTCTTCGAGCCTACTGTTATGCCAACAAACTCTTAGTAGATTGTCTGAACAATCAATCCTATGTAAGTCAGGAAGTAAGAAAAATAATTGAGTCTAGTCTGCTTTTACCGTTTTCAGAAGTCAAGAAAAGATTAGAAGTAGTAAAGCTGTGAATGAACTAATTAGTCAATTTGGCTATTTAGCCTTTTTGCTTTTGTTTTGAAATACCACTATATGTTATGTAGTGGTATCTGACGAGTAAGTGCAGTAATCCACGCCATTTGAAAACCAAATTAACCGCAACTAATTAGTTGACAAATATATCAACACAATTACTGTGAGCCTGCCTAGATAGGCTATCGCCTTGTTTGCGATAATATCAACTAACGAGGATTATGACAAACAATACTGCTACCAAAGAGAAAAAACCTAGAAACAGTTCCAGAAA
>JBCCDL010000939.1:0-2450 GCA_039030815.1 Cyanobacteria bacterium P01_A01_bin.83
AGGCTTTCCGAGCAATTCTAATAACAGCTTATTGCGATCGCTACCCATGCGACGACCCATACCTGCTGCTGGAATCAATAAGTGCATTTAATGATGTTTTCCTAAAAATAATCCGCTTTAGCTCTATCATCTACTAAAATTGACCTCAGATAAAATTACGGATGAGATCTTCTTCATAGAATGCGTATACTAGCCCTAGTTCCTGGCGATATTGGCAATCAACTCCTCTTTTTTCCTACCTTGGAAACCCTTAAACAGCAGTACCCCCAGTCTGCGATCGATGTTTTGGTTGAACCCCGCTCAAAAAAGGCTTATCGAGTCTGTAAGAATGTCGAGGATGTTTTGGTGTTTGATTTTCAAGACCGCAATAGCTTTGCCGATTATCTTAATCTTTTGGGAACGGTACGCGATCGCGAATATGATATTCTAATTAGCCTCAAAACTTCTTGGCGGATTAAGCTATTGTTGTGGCTTAATGGAATACCTACCAGAGTTGGCTATCAAGATGATTCTGCTTTATACCTCTCTAACGTTGTTGAGCGTAACCCTAAACAATATACTCCCCAGATGTATCACGATTTACTATCAGGATTAGGTATTAAGGCTAGTTGTCCCCCATTAACGGTCAATGTACCAGCTAGTGATATTAATTGGGCGGAATCGGAACAACAGCGATTAGCATTGAATGATAGTGGATATATTATTCTGTGTGATGAACCTTCAGCTATAGAGGAAATTAGTGCCTACCCAATTGATAGTTGGAAGGAAATTATTACCGATATTGAGCAAAGAGAAACTGGATTATCCATTGTTTTGTTGCAAACCGAACACAATCAAGAATGGGTAACTACCATGATTTCAGCTACTGGTAATCTTAAAGTCACTGCACCAACTGACATAGGCAAAATGGCAGCTATCATCGCAGGAGCAAATCTCATTCTATGTGATAGTAGTACTCCAATACAGCTAGCGATCGCCACAGGCACTTACACATTCGCACTATCTACTAGCAAAGATAGCCAAACTATTTCCTCAGACAACAATAACTGTAAGGCAATAATTTCCGATACCAATAATCTAGGAGATATTAATCCAAAAACAGTTATCACTCAGTTGTGGCAAAAATAAATCTAATAACGGTAATTTATACACTCATAAGGAGAAATATCGTAGTTTTTTATTAAACAATATGAAATAAGAATTAAACTTTTGTTAGTTTTCTTGGCTCAACACAAGTATTAAAAAGTAGATAAATAATTATGCCTGAGTGATCCTCAATACTCTGTCTATTTGAGCAAGCAGGTCTTTTCCCGATCTGTTTTAAAGTCGTGTATATTAGAATGCACAATTTCATAAAATTGTAGAGCGGTCAGTGTATATACGGACTAGCCCTTTGTGATTAAACCTCAACAACGAGGTTGTGAGGCATCACCTAAATGTTGGTAAGTATATGTGGACATAGCCCTTGGTTGGTCTTTGCAAGAGGGTCGCGATATCCGAAGGTATACCACAAGGGCATAATATGTCTTTTATGACTGTCGAGGTTAGAAGGGCATACAAGCTGCTCTCGTTGCAGTGTCTCTCACGTTCGAAACTATCCTCGTTTAGATTGATTAAGTTGTATCTAATTGTTAGCAGTTTGAGCATTTGCTCGTGGAACATAAATATTGGAATCAGAAGCCAAGTTCGTTTGCCGACACAGTTGAATTAGTAGAAAACTATGTTCGCGCCCAAATAGAGCAAGAAGTCAAAAATAAGAGACTCTGCTATCATAATTTGACCCATGCTCTAGCAGTAAAACGAAGAGCCAACATTATTTTCAGTGCAATTAAACCTATTTTGTCTCAAGAGCATTCTGCTGAAAAATTGCAGCGGTGGGAAAGCCTAACAAATCTTTGTGCCATAGCTCATGATATGGTACAGCTATTCAATTCTCCCACCTCTGTGCATCAGCCACGTAAGCATTTGATGGGTCTTAGTGAAATCCAGACCGCTAATAAATTACTCCAATACATTCAAAATCTCAACCAAGAATTAAGCACCCATCATCTAAATTCTGCTATTCTTTTTAGCGATTTTGATCAACTAATTATCCGAGATGCCATCACAGCTACAATTTGTAAAAATGATCCCCAAGCTGGTAAAGCAAGCTATACCTTCTCAGTTCACTCAATTTATCAACCATACCTTTATGAATCTCGCGCAAAAATATCTGTAGTTGGTAGCATTATTGCCTTAGCAGATTTAGGGGCATTAGGTATGGATGGAGTTGATCAATATATTCAAGATGGAATTTTGGTTTTTCTCGAAAACAATCTTGCTTATGGAAAATTAATTGCAGATGATTGTTTTTTGGTAAATCAACAACAATCTTATTATGACTGGGCTGATGAGAATCAGATGAAAGACAAATTAATTGCTATGACTAGGTTTATGTTCAGTTTTGCTCA
>JBCCDL010000940.1:0-2449 GCA_039030815.1 Cyanobacteria bacterium P01_A01_bin.83
CCGAGATATTAAGCCTGCCAATATTATTCGTCGTGAAATTGATAACAAGCTGGTTTTAATTGATTTTGGCGTAGTCAAAAATCAAGTTAACAGTGTGGGTGCCGCATCCAATCAGACTGCACTGACTGCTTTTGCGGTCGGGACACCTGGCTTTGCACCTCCTGAGCAATTAGCAATGCGTCCTGTGTATGCTAGCGATGTATATGCTTTGGGTGTTACCTGTATGTATCTCATGAGTGGTAAAGCGCCAAAAAATATGGAGTGTGACCCCATCACGGGAGATATTAACTGGTTCAAATATGTTGATGTCAGCGATAGTTTTGCCGAGATCTTGAGTAAGATGCTAGAGGTAGCAGTAAAAAGTCGTTATAAAACCGCTGAAGAAGTATTGCAAGCTTTAGACCTGGAAAATCATGTCGATAGTTTGGCAGAAAGCATGTTGGGGTACTCTGGTGTAGCGGATACCAATATCTCGAATACTAAAATAGGGAGTGGAGATTCACGGCGAAATCGTAATCCAGCTACTAGAACATCTCGTCGCACAAGTACAAGTAGTCGCAGCGCTTCTAGTTCTCGATATTCCCGCAGTTCTCGGTCAAAAACTAGTGCCGAAAATAGTTTAACCTCAGCCAACAAAACTGCCAAAACTCCGACAAAACCCCTGAAGATATCAGCTACGGAGCTTTTAGCAGCATATTCATCTGGAAGAAAAGATTTTAGCTTTAAAGATCTGAGCATGCAAGATCTGCAAAAAGCTGATTTATCCGAGTCTAGGTTTAGCAATGCCAAATTAGTTAGAACAAACTTTCAAGGAGCAGATTTAAGTCGGTCAAACTTCGCCAATTCCGATGTCCGTCAAGCAATGTTTCGTAATGCAGACTTGAGCAACTCTTTCTTTAGATCTTCTAATCTAGAGGGAGTTGATTTACGTGGTGCTAATCTCAGCCACACTAATTTTAAAAGTACTAAATTAAAGGGAGCAAATCTCTGTGGGGCAAATTTAAGTCACACTAATTTAACTCAAGAGCAATTAGAGTCAGCAAAAACCAACTGGATGACTATTATGCCCAGTGGTAAACGAGGATTTTGGTAGGTTTTAGTTTACTAGCTTAATATTGCTCCAAGAAGGATAAAGGATTGCTCATATCTTGGGCAAATCCCAAAATATTGCGATCGCAATGTTGATATAATAATTGTCCTTGAGCATTAAATAGGAAAGTTGCACCCCTTTGGGTTAAATTGCTCGCATCAGGTACGTAAGTACTCCAATTGCTTAGTACCTCAGTCATATTTCTTAGTCTGAGGGTAGCCAGTTCAAAGGGGCGTTGAAAACCTGACCCACCTGCCAGTTTAAACATAGAGCCTTTGATAGCAGGTAAAGGTGTATCATCGACAATTTCATCGTTAGCAATTAGCTGTGGTGCGGAGCGATCGCCTTTGTAACCACGAAGTACTTCAGATAAAGTACCTGGGCTACCAATACCCGCGCACATCAGCATCAGATTGAGAAAAGCGCTAGATTTTGCTGATAATAAGGGAAATTTGATGGTTAATCCTTGATATAAGTCTAGGGCGCGATGCAAATCTGCATGGGGGTCAACATACAAACTAGCTTGAGGAAAACCAGTATAGTCACAAAACTTGATGCCCGAATTGCGATCGCCAATTCCAATTGCTTTGACATTAATATTCTTAGTTTTTAATAGCTCAGACTCGCGATTTAACCACCAGGCATACTCCAAATTATCAAAATCTCCCAACTGCGACCAAAGTAAAACCAGAGTCTTGTCTGTATTGCTCTCTATAATTGGCTTTACTAAACCATCGCTAACTAGCTGACGTTGTGTTTGTTGGAGGATTGAATAGCTATCCATTGATAAAACTGCTTAAAGACTAATATATTTAGTGATGTTTTCATCATATATGAAGTCCAATTTCCCAAGAGCAAGGGCAATTAAAAAAATTATGGATGAAAGTCTCAAGAGTCTCAAGAAAATTGATGAGTTATGACATTTTAGAGATATTTCTTGAGACGCAATTGATGATCAATCCTTTTATAACTAAAGATCTGAGGTTCAATTCATCAGTGGCTAAGTCTTGAGCCTGCCATAAAATATAGGTATAGGCTGCCCATTTTTTCATCCTCCATAAACCAATTGTTATTATACACAAAGCAATAATCCAGGGAAGAAAAAATGGTGTTTCGTCAAATATATTAGATATATTCTCGAAGCATAACTGTTGCATGGAAGAAAATGAATGAGATTGACAGATCAAGAATGGCAAGAAGATCAAGATGAGAAATGCTATCAAATTGATTATACATATCATAGTGATAGAAACAGGACGCTTGCCCCTAGGTGCTTTAGGCTCATCATTCATTCAAAATAACCTTTAAGATTGTGTGTAATTGAGGTTGAATCGACACAATCTCAATATAGTTAAAAGC
>JBCCDL010000941.1:0-2431 GCA_039030815.1 Cyanobacteria bacterium P01_A01_bin.83
TAATTTGTCCCTGATGGAGATCAACAAACTTTTTCACGATCAGTAGTCCTAAACCTGTCCCAGGAATGCGGCGAACGTTTTTAGCGCGATGAAAAGGTTCAAACAAGCGTTTTAGATAGTTGGCAGGAATACCGATCCCTTGGTCGGCAATCTGAATTTCGACCCACTTGCACCAGAAATTCAGGGTAACTTTTACTTCTCCACCCTGGGGGGAATATTTGATGGCGTTTGATAATAAATTAGCCATAATCGATCGCATTAATTTTTTATCTAAGCCGATCTCAAATTCTGGTTGAGAACAAGTAAAGGTAATTTGATAATTCTCCCCTGCACTAAGCTGTATTTCTTCCACACAATGACGGCATAGTTTTGCCAGATCAACAGGTTGAGGATTGAACTCTAACTTGCCCGTCTCTGCTCGATTAATAGTTAAAATATCATCTAGCAACTGCACCATGTTTTTAACCGAGTTTTGAATGCGCTGAAGATTTCGCGATCGCTTTTTTGCATCTTGCCAAACACGGGGAGACTGTTCGATGAGCTGTGCTGCTGCCAATACCGTGCTTAATGGGGTACGAAACTCATGGGAAGCCATGGCAAAGAAACGGGTTTTGATTTCGCTTACTTCTCTCTCTCTCTCCAAAGCAAGACTAATCTCAGCTAGACGTTTGCGTTCGGTGATATCTCGCTGCACCGAAATCCAGTGAGTGTAAATCCCCTGCTTGTTAGCAACAGCCACAATGCTAAACTCTACCCAAAATTCTGACCCATCCTTGCGATAATTAATCGTCTCGACGGTGATAGGCTGCCATTTCGCCAGGGCTGCTCTCACCTTGTCTAATGCCTGGCGGTTAGTTTTTGGTCCTTGAAGAATACGAGGGGTTTTGCCCAACACCTCTTCTAAGGTATAGCCCGTAGTGCGGGTAAAAGCTTCATTAACATAAATGATTCTCGGTCCAGGCTCATCTATGGGTTCTGCTTCTGTAATCAATACCGCATCATTAGTATTAACTACCACTGACTGCAACAACCGAACTTGCTCTGCTTGTTTTTTCTGTTGACTAATATCGGCGACAACCGCCACGATGCCATTAATTTGGTCTTCGCTGTCTACTAAAGGGGCTGCGGAAAAGACAATATCAATCGCTGAACCATCTTTTTTATGTCGTCTGATTTCTAAACTATTAGGGGTAATACCCTGAAGAATTTTTTGTCTAATCTCGTGATACTGATGAACTTCGGTCGTGTTAATTACAGGATTGAGTTGACCAGATATCTCAGCTTCTTTCCAGCCAAAGATCCTTTCTGCCGCCCGATTCCAGATTTTGACTCGTTCCTCTAAGTCTAAGGTAAAGATCGCTCGGGGAGATGCAGCAATTAGAGACTGGAGAGTATGATTAGTGGTTCTTAAAGCTTGTTCTGTGCGATGACGCTCTTCTATTTCCTTAGTTAATGCCTGATTAGCCTGTGCTAATTCGTAGGTACGCCGTTGGACTCTCTGCTCAAGATTAGTATTTAACTGCTGTAATTGAGTATAAAGCTCAGACTGTTGAATTGCGATCGCAACTTGAGTAGCTAACTGATTCATCAATTCTACTTCTATAGCGTGCCATTGGCGAGTATGACTACATTGGTGGGCAATCAACAGTCCCCAAAGATAAGATTCACTGTCAGTGGAGTTTGCCGATGGGTTAAGATGCCTAACTTCTTGAATAATCGGTACAACCAACTTGGCTTTGACTCCAAACTGTTGGACAAATTCTGTCAAACATGGCTCGACATCATCTTGTTCCACATCGGTAATGGTGCGGCTTTTACCTTGAATATAAGCTTGATGATATTCAGTAGGAAATACTTCCTCTGAAAACTGCCGTCCTACAATCGAAGCATAGGGAAATAATACCTTTTCCGTAATAGTTTTGCCTGTGCCATCCTCCTCAATCCGATAAATTAAGACGCGATCGCATTTTAAAAATTCTCTGACCTCAGTTACTGTAGTGTTAAGAACCTCATCCAAATTTAAAGATTGACGAATTTGTCTTGCAATTTGATTAATTACCCGTTCTCGTTCTCTTTGCTTTTGTAAATTTTTGGCTACCTGACGACGAAAAACAATTTCGCGGCAGATTAGATAATAAACCGCAGCTAAAATAATTAAACTTGAGCCGATAATTAAGGGACTAAACAACTGCCAACTTGTCCAGAAGGAATTAGCTGGTGAATCAAAGATAGAGGCGACGAGTCTCATGGCTAAGAGTCCAACTTAATTGCTGAACTTATGGTTTATCTAAAGTTTTTAGTTTTTAGTTTTTAGTTTTTAGTATAAAGGTTTATTAATTGGGTCTAATACCCCACTGCCTTTACAGTGTCCTCGTTCAAGCATGGTTTAAGACTATGTTTGAACGACTAATTACTAACGACTAATTACTAA
>JBCCDL010000942.1:0-2427 GCA_039030815.1 Cyanobacteria bacterium P01_A01_bin.83
AATTTTGGCATCAGAAATTAGTTATTGATCGGGTTGAGAAAAGTAGCTTTTAAGCTAGATACAGGTTCATTGTAAAACTTTAGAATGAATTTAAAGCGAAGAATTAAATCCTCAAAAAGAATTTATTTACTATAAAGATATATTGATGGTTTAAAAGCAACTTTTAGTTTTGATAAAAGATTTACGATATCTTCTATAGAGCGATTAGAGAAATTAGAATATATTTTAACTGATATCAAAATCACGAATCTAGATTACAGCCATTTGCTGAAGGATAAAAACAAAGACATATTTTTATTCTTAGATCCTCCATACTTTACAGCTACAAAATCAAAATTGTATGGTAAAAAAGGTGATTTGCACACTTCTTTTGATCACAAAAGGTTTAGCAGACTTATGAAAAAGTGTTCTGGTGATTGGCTAATTACATATGATGATTGTCCCGAAACTAGAGATAATTTTAAATTTTCTAATATATTTGATTGGGAAGTACAATATGGCATGAATAACTATAAACAAAATATTGCAGCTAAAGGGAAAGAATTATTTATTTCCAATTACAAAGCTCCAAAAAACCTAAATTACAGTTATTCTGAAGCTACCGAGCAATTAAGTTTGTTTAAATAAAATTTTAAGTTAAGACAAAGCATTGTCTTTAGCATAAACCACTTTCTTTTCACTCTTTAGTTTCGCCAACTTTGGTTCACTAAATACTATATTCTTAATTTGAAGAGGCGGATAAATAATACAATCGTATGAGCGATCTCTATAATTACATTGTACAAAGCAAACCCAAGCTTCAGGTTCATCTAATATTGTATCTTTTCTGTATCTTCCATACTGAAACATCCAAGATAGACCGTGTCGATTGACAGAACTTTTTAATTGTGTTTTAACAGCTAAATCGACCCCATCAATCATAAGATCTGCGTCCCAGCGTTTATTCTTGCCTTAATCCTTCAAATTTGCTTTCCCTGAATTGAATAATCTAACAATTCAATAGGATGAAATAATTTAACCTGAGAACCTTTTAACTCTAAATGCTTTTGAATTTGTAGAGAGCAACCAGGGTTAGGAGAGGCAATAACACTTGCTCCTGTATTAATCAAATTATCCGCCTTTTGTTTACCTAATTCATCTGCTGTTTCAGGTTGCAACATATTATAAATACCTGCGCTACCGCAACATAAGCTAGCATCTTGTGGTTCATGGAGTTGTACTTGAGGTATTTGTTTGAGTAACTGGCGAGGCTGCATGCTAATCTTTTGTCCGTGTAGTAAGTGGCAAGCATCTTGATAGACTAGGTTTAAGGTTTCTGAAGTTACGGGGTGTAACTCGGCGGTAAGTTTAATCTCTGCTAAAAACTCTTGAACATCTTTTACTTTGTGAGCAAATTCCTCGGCTTTTTCCTTGTATTGAGGATCATCAGCTAAAATATGCCCGTATTCCTTCAGGGTATGTCCACAGCCAGCAGCATTAATAATAATTGCGTCTACATCTTCATCGATAAAACTATCAATCATCTGTCTGGCTAATGCTTGTGCTTGCGCCTCTTGTCCTTGGTGGGCGGGTAATGCGGCACAGCAGCCTTGACTAGCAGGAATGACAACTTCGCAGCCATTGGCGGTTAAAACTCTGGCTGTAGCTTCGTTAACGGAAGAGAAAAATAATCGCTGCACACAGCCTAAAATCATGCCGACACGATAGCGTTTTTCTCCTTGTGCAGGAATCACATGAGGTAAATCTTTATCCCAACAGCGATCGCTTATTTGGGGTAAAATAGCTTCCATTGCTGCTAGACGTGGACTAAACTTTTTGAGTAATCCAGTTTTTCTAACTAACTGTTGTAAACCCGATTTTTGATATAGCCAGAGGGGTGGAAGTAGATTGATCAAACGGTTAGGATAAGGAAACAGGTTGAAAATCAAGGTTCTGATCAATCTATCGGGCAGGCTGCGAGTTTGATTTCTTTCAACTTGAGGACGAGTAGCAGCAATTAGCTGATCGTACTTAACTCCAGAAGGGCAGGTAGTTACGCAAGCTAAACAGCCTAGACAAGAATCAAAATGCTGAGTGGTGGTAGTGTCAAGGGTTGCTTCTCCCTGATTAATTGCATCCATCAAGTAAATTCTGCCCCGAGGAGAATCCATTTCTTTACCAATGATGCGATAACTGGGACAAGTAGCAAGACAGAAACCACAATGCACACAAGAATCGATCAATTCTGGTTTGGGAGGATTTTTCTGATCAAAATTAGTCATTAGGTTGATGGTTAATGAGATTTTTTAAATTCTGATGATTATATTTATGCCTTTTACTCACTGACAGATGAACTGACTTAAGGGTGTCTGTATCTATGGCATTGCTGAATCTAAGTATGATCATGTAATTTTCAGCACCAAGAAAATCAGTGAAAAAGCTAAAAGC
>JBCCDL010000943.1:0-2425 GCA_039030815.1 Cyanobacteria bacterium P01_A01_bin.83
AAGGTTTCAACCCTGGGATTACCATCCCCTTCAATCCAGATCAACTGCTTGATGCGACAGTTTGTAGCGTATTGCTTAATTGCTGCTTCGGAGCGATCGCTTAATTCTAATTCGACCTTTGCCTGATGATCTTTTTGTCGAAGTTGATGAGCATATTTAACAGCGGCGGCTGTTACTTGCGTCGAGGTGGGAATCACCAAACAGTCACTACTAGGTGCCTGTTGCGGCAGAATATCAGTTGAGAGTAAACAAGAGTGAAGATCTTCAATAGATAGACAAAAGCCAATTCCTGGAGAAGTTTGTCCTTGAGGATCGTATAGTCCCAATAAATTATCGTAGCGTCCTCCTTCAGCTAGGATATAGGATTGATGATCCTGAAAACTAACGGCTTTAAAAACAATACCTGTATAGTAATCAAAGGTTTGAAGCAGACTCAGATCTAGAGTTAACGGTAGTGGTTGTGTAGCAGTACTATCAAGCAATTCCAACACAGACTTGAGACTATTAACCGTAGCCTGTGCCTTATCATCCAAGTTTAATTGAGCAATTTTGCTCAGTACTGTATCTGGCTCTCCTCTTAAGTCAAATAACATTAACGCCTGAGCTTTCAAGTCCGCATCCAACTCTAAACTTTCCAAAGTAATCCGATCCAAATTAGCAATGCAACTACGTACCTGATCTCGCACTGCTTCAGGAAAAGCTGATAAAAGCGATCGCGTTAAACCTGCTTCTCCTAATAAAATTGACCATTCTGGAATACCTAAATCATGGAGGCATTCTGCCAATAACAGAATGATTTCCGCATCAGCTAATATTCCCCCTGCAAACAGCAACTCAACCCCCGCCTGATAAAATTCTAGTTGCCGACCATGATGACTTTGTGTAGCATTGCGAAATACGTTAGCCCGATAACAAAGACGTTGTGGTTCAGTATTTCCCGCCATTCTGGTGACAGCAGCACGAGCAATTGAGGCAGTAAGTTCAGGACGCAAGCCAAGGGAACTTTCACTATTGTTACGCAGTTGAATCACTTTTTCAGGCTGAATTGCCCCACCTGCGGTTAAAGTATCTAACCATTCCAAAGTAGAGGTGACGATACGCTGGTAGCCCCAAGTTTGGAATTGATGCTGAAGGCGATCATTGATCCAACGTTTTTGTTCTACTTCTAAAGGTAGTAAATCTCTTGCTCCAGCAGGTGGTTGATATATCATTTCCAGTAATTTACAAATTTTCTCACGGCAAGATTATAGAGCGATCAAATGAATATTCCACACTCCATATCATCGATTGAAATAATTCGATTAATATCTACTGGTGTTATCTTACTTTTTTTTCGCCCCAAAAAATCCACTTAAAAAGTTGCCATTACCTGATTTGGCATTTTTGTTAGCTGCTGAACCAGGATTTGATGCTTTAGATCTGTTACTTACCCTGGTCAATTTATCTAATGACTTTTTGCTGTCCATAACTAGCTGATTATGAGGATCGGCTGTACATGCTTTGCTAATGTGGACTTTAGCCATAGTTAACTGATTTTTATGCAAATAAACCCTACCCATAACAGCATGGGCAACAGCGTTATTGGGATCAATTCTTAAAGCATCCTTTAGCTCTTTAAGAGCGCGATCAAATTCGGCTCTAGAGATGTATTGTTGAGCGCGCTTGACAAACGAAGCAACTCTTGATTCTGTAGTAGGCTCTTCTGTCTTAACTGGAGTGCTAGCAGCGGTAGTATCTGCTGTATTGACTTTCGCTTTATTTTGAACCATAGTTGGTTCTGGACGAGGCTTGGTTACAGAATTCTGATTAAGGTTGCGATTAACCCCGCGATTACCTTTAAGCATTAAATAAACTAAATTAAGTTCACTAATAGACTCGATTTTCTGCCCTATTTGCTCATGATTACTATATAGTTCGGTCGTTAATTTTTTTAATAGTTTAGGGTAGACTAATCCAGCACTTGTCCCAGCTTGGAGTAGCTCTTGCGCTAGCTCGTTTTTAACGGTGATTTTCTCTTGATTTTCGGCTAAACGTCTGCCAATTTGAATTAATACCAACTGATGCTCGGCAAAAGCAGTCTTCCGTGATAATTGTTCATATGCAGGATTGACTAATTTAGACAAAAGTTGTCCCGCACGTTTTTTATGCTCCAAATCAGAACGACATTTATCTGGATGAAGTTTTTGAGCAATCTTCAAATATTGTAAGCGAATTTGTTTCGGGTCAGCGTCTATCGACACGCCCAATATGGCATGATGATCCGTGATATTGAGCTTGAAAAGTCCGTGTTTAATCGCGAAAGACATACTTTAAATAAAAATATAAATTATCAGCAAACAAGCTTAGCCCGTCCGTGAAAATATCATTCAAGATAATAGCTGTATCTTTATAGTTCCCCGAAGTTTTAAGTAACTAACATTGTTGC
>JBCCDL010000944.1:0-2419 GCA_039030815.1 Cyanobacteria bacterium P01_A01_bin.83
AGACAAAAAGTTGATAACCTTTTGCCTAGCTGTGATAACTCTCGATTCACGATGGAAGAACCTCAATCGCTTTACTACAGTAAATAGCGATCGCACTATCGTTAATTTTTTTAACTATTCCAATTCCAGATTAGAGGGAATCAAAACGCGATCAATAGGAACGACTATACCATTATATGCTTGTAAAGGTTCGCTGGCGATCGCTTCGTTTGCTAGGGGATTATAGTAAAAGTTTAAGTTATTATGGCTGATGCTAATATCATCTAAGGGATATGTTGAGAGCTATCTCAGTACTCGATCGCTATCTGATTAGGCAGCTAAGTGTTTTTTTTTGCTTTAGCGCCAGTTTATTTACCTCCTTGGGAGTAGCCATTGGCACTATTTCTGATTTAGCAGCAAAGGTTAGCGATTATCAATTACCGATTGATGTTGCTATATTAATTTTCTGTTACAAAATTCCTGAATATGCCGCCTATGCCTTGCCTATCTCCATACTGCTAACGGGTTTAGTTGTATATAGCCGTCTGCAAAGCGATCGCGAATTGGTGGCATTGTTTAGCTTTGGGGTCAGTTTTTATCGAATTATGGGAGTTACTTTAATCTTTAGTCTGACAATTACAGGAGTTACTTTTCTACTCAATGAATTGATTGTTCCTGCGGCTAATTACCAAGCAAACTTGCTACAAAATCCTTTTATCCCTAGAACGGAACTAAATTTGCAACAGCAAAATATTTACTATGCTGAGTATGATTCTAATAAAGATCATGATGACAATAAAAAGCTCAAAAATATCTATTTTGCTGAACAATATGCCAAGTCAAAATTACAAGGCATAACCATTATTTCTTATCAAAAACAGCGTCTAAATCAGATAATTACGGCTCAGTCTGCTCAATGGAACCAGTCACAACGAGTTTGGGATTTAAACCTTGGCACTATTTATCGCTTCAATGTTGCTGCTGAACAAAATTATCTAGAAGAATTTACGGTCAAACAATTACCTTTATCAAAAACCATCTTCAAGATTATCGAGCGAAAACGTAGTCCTGAAGCAATGAATATTCGTCAAGCTCAAGAATATCTCGGTTTAATTGATAATAGCGGTAGACCAGAAGATATATTGAAGTTTGAAGTCGCAATTGGGCAAAAATATGCTTTTCCCTTCATTTGTATTGTATTTGCTTTGATTGGCGCTGTCTTAGGAGCAAAATACGGTCAGCTTAATCGTGCTAGAAGTTTTGGTTTGTGTGTTGCTATTGTCTTTGCTTATTACTGCTTGGGTTTTACCTGTGGTTCATTGGGCATTACTGCTGTCATCTCGCCTGTCTTAGCCGCCTGGCTGCCAAATGCGATTGTGCTAGCTACAGGGATTTATTTGTTAGTCAAGTTCTGAACGGATTATGGAAAGTAAATTGAAAATAACAGAAAAAGTTAGGAAGTATAATTAATGAATGTATGAAAGTATTTTCAGTAATTAATCAAATGGATTCTTCCACTCCACTAAAAAAAAATCTCGTCACCTCTCAAAAGAGTCAAGATAACTTAACTTGTCATCCACATCATCCTATAGAGAATGTGCATTTGTCAGAGTTGTCTCAGCAAATTCTTGGCATGCCAAAAGCGCAGCGCATGGCAGAGTTTTTTAGTTTACTGGGAGATCCTAATCGCTTGCGTATTCTTTCGGTGCTGGCGCGAGAGGAACTATGCGTCTGTGATTTAGCCGCCACTCTAAATATGAGCGAGTCTGCTGTTTCTCATCAATTGCGCACCTTAAGGACAATGCGCTTGGTTAGTTATCAAAAAAGAGGACGAAAAGTTTTCTATCGTCTTCAAGACCATCATGTTTTAGCACTTTACCAATCTGTCGCAGAACATCTAGATGAGATAGAATGAACGCTCTTCCTAATCTAGTAACTTAAATTAGGAAGAGCGTCGCTCGATAAATTTTATTCATTTATTCATTTAACTAGCGTGAAGCCAAGCCAAGTTTAAGCGTGACATCCACAGCCAGCATGGGAACATCCAGCACCTTCTGAATGACCTTTGGCACAAGCATCAGAGCAGTAGTACTTACCTTTTTCACTAATAGCATCGCTTAGATTAACAATACATAAGCAAGAAGGACAAGCACATTTCATTTGAGTAATAGTTGCAGTTGTCATAGTAATTCTCTTCCTAAAACAAGAACAGTTGATGTATGAACAGTGATTCAGATGTTTTTAGCTTAACATCTGAACATTGGCTCAGACGTATTAAACTTTACTTTATAATCTTTCTTAACCAAAAAGATTTAGCATTGATTAAATGTCTGAGTATCAATAAAGACAAGCTATAAATCTCTCAGGTTGCTTTCTGCTGGAGTTCCCTGTTGGCTACCAGAGTTTTCTAAAGGTGCGTTATCTTGACTAGGCTCAGGAA
>JBCCDL010000945.1:0-2415 GCA_039030815.1 Cyanobacteria bacterium P01_A01_bin.83
CAGATCTCAACGCTGCTGCTGAAACTATTCCTGCTGAAACTACTCAGCACGAAATTATCGATCTTGACGAGCTAGTTCCTGATGCAGGAGAACTATTAGATCTTGACGCTGCTTTTGCTCAAATTGAGCAGCCAGTTCCAGCCGTTCCAGCTCAACCTGAAACTACTCCCGAATTACAGCAGCCTCTGCCGACCCAAACAGCAAAGCCAGAGGCAAGCAGAATGGTGAAAGTTCCTGCCGAACAACTCGAACGCCTTAACGACTTGTCTAGTAAATTGATCCTAGAGCGCAACGCTGCACTGTTGCGGCTTAATCAACTACAAGAGTTTGTAGGCTTGACTAGAGAGAGGATGCGGCGTTTAGAACAGTCTAGTAATCAGCTACGTAAACTATATGATTGGGCATCCTTAGAAGGCATGTTGCCCACTGCTCAACCTGTAACTGCTGCGAGTAATTCTTCTTGGTCAGCAACCTCCAACTCCGCTATTGAAGAAAAGTTTGACTCCTTGGAGATGGATCGCTATACAGACTTGCACCTGTTGTCACAAGAGCAGATGGAAACTATTGTTCAACTTCAAGAGGTAACTGCCGACATCGACTTTGGTGTCCAGGAAATGAATCAGGTAATTCGGGGATTTAGCTATACCACTCGCGAACTACAGCAGAATGTTACCCGCACTCAAATGCGTCCTTTTGCCGAACTAGTGGGGCGTTTTCCCAGACTAATTCGCGATTTATCCGCACAGCATGGGAAGCAGGTAGATCTAGTAATTGAAGGAAAAACAACTCAAATTGACCGTCAGGCGATCGAGTATCTGGGCGATCCATTAACTCATCTATTACGTAATGCTTTTGACCATGGGCTAGAAGATCCCGCGACTCGCATTGCTGCGGGTAAACCAAGTTCGGGCAAAATTCTGCTAAAAGCGACCCAACAAGGTAATCAAAATATAATCACAGTTACCGATGATGGCAGAGGAATAAATACTCAAAAAATTCGCGATCGCCTATTAAAGATGGGTCTATCTTCATCAGAAGTAAATGGCATTTCCGATACAGACGTACTTGATGCAATTTTTGAACCTGGATTTAGCACCGCCGACCAGGTAACAGAACTCTCAGGGCGTGGTGTGGGGATGGACGTAGTTCGTTCTAATTTGCAGCAAATTCGTGGTGATATTCAGGTCAAAACTGAGATGGGACAGGGAACTACTTTTACTATTACTGTTCCTTTATCCTTACTAGTATTGCGGGTAGTAATTGTTGAAAGTGCTGGAATGGTCTTTGCTATCCCAGTTCATAGTATTAAAGAAATTATTCAGTTTAAATCTGATGCTACCAGTAGCAGTAATCAACAAGAATTTATCTCTTGGAACAGTCAGTCGGTTCCCATTATTAGACCGCAACAACACCTAAAGTTTCAACGCCCAAGTAAAACCTTTGAAATGTCAGGGACAGCTAAGATTGAGCATCCTACTATATTAATTTTTGAAGAAGCCAATCGACCCCAGGGTATTTATCTAGAGAAATATTGGAATGAACAAGAAGTAGCAATTAGATCCGTTGACACTTCAATTCCTTTATTTCCAGGATTTACTGGCTCAACTGTATTGGGAGATGGTCGAGTTATTCCTCTAATTGAACCTAATGCATTTTATAAAGGAATTGCCAGACAACAGCGGGCATCATTTTCTACTCTCACTGCACCAGTTACAGTTGATAAAACCCCCACCACCACTTTTTCTACTGAAGCAACCTCAACCATATTAATCGTAGACGATTCGGTCAATGTGCGACGCTACTTAGCAGGAATCCTCGAACGTAATGGCTATCGAGTTGAAGAAGCAAAAGATGGTCGGGATGCTGTTGACAAACTAGAGGGAGGATTAGCTGTACAGGCAGTTATCTGTGATGTAGAGATGCCAAGACTTGATGGATATGGAGTCTTAAGTGAAGTCAAGTCCGATCCTAAATTTGAGCAGCTTCCCATAGCTATGTTAACTTCTCGTAGTAATGATAAACATCGCAAGCTGGCGATGAAATTAGGAGCAGCCGCATATTTCTCTAAGCCGTTTAATGAACAAGAAATGCTCAAAACTTTGGACAGCTTAATTATTCAGTGATTAATTTAGGCAAAAAGAAAGAAGGATTTATAGCGTTATGAATTTAGCTGAGTAAATATGAGTTGAAAGTGTAACTCATCCTTGCTCCTTGCTCCTTGCTCCTTGCTCCTTGCTCCTACGAGCAGATAGATAAACTGCTCATAATATAACCCTGTACGACCATACCTCATCTCCCACTTTCTCCTGAAGCCAAAGCGGGAAACCTCACAATGTAAAAGGGAGGTTTAAAGCTATTTTCTCCGTTATTAAGTGGCGGAGAATTTTGCAATTGATTTACGGAGGCATAAATATA
>JBCCDL010000946.1:0-2412 GCA_039030815.1 Cyanobacteria bacterium P01_A01_bin.83
CCAGTTATGAGGTACATAGGCGGTTATTTCTTCACCAGTTTTCTGATTCCATAATGCTTGAAATTGATCTAACCCCTGACCATTTGCCCTTGGAACTATCCCCAAGGCTCCAGCAATCAATGATTTCCCTTGATCAGTTTTGCCAACTTGCTCGATAAAATTCTCAGAGTAAACTCGGTCAGTCAGCAAAAAAGTGACATCATTAATATATCCCTCTTCAAATGCCGATTTGAGCAGCGAACTTCCTGTTTGACCATACAAAACAGCTAGAACTGCATCTGGCTTGCCTTGGAAAATGGCTTTCGCTTCATTAGCCAGAGATGCTGCTTGAGGATCGTAACGTATTGCCTTACCAACAACATTACCTCCTGCTTGTTTAAAATCAGTAACAAATTCGGTTTCAAAATCTATACCATAGCCATTATTAATAACTACCGTTGCAACCTCATTGAATCCTTGGTTTCGAGCCAAAGTAGCTAGAGCCTGAGATTGATAAATGTCTGATGGAGCAGTCCGAGCCCAAAAACCATCGAATTCGTGGTTTTTTGCCCCTTCCGTAAATTCAGAACTGGTGCTACCTGGCGATATCATCATAACTTGCTTATCTACAGCAATATCCAAAGCAGCTTTAGATACACTATTAGTAAATGCGCCTACCACCCCCGCTACCCCCTCATCCTCAATTAGTTCAGTCATGGCTTCACTGCCTGCTCTGGGATCAGTTTGACTATCTTCAGTAATCAAAGTGACTTCTGCTTCGTTTACACCACCACATTCATTAATTGCATCTACGGCTAGTTGAACTGCCGTAGGCAAATTTCGACCAATAGAAGCCAGATCTCCTGTAATTGGGGCTAAAACACCTAGCTTAAGACCCTCTTTGCTGTTGACAGAATTCTCACCCTGACAGGAAGTCAACAATACTCCTAAGCTAAGAGATACAAGAGTCAAAGCCATTTTAGAGTCGGCAAAATGCTTCTCTTGACTACTTGAGCGTTCGCCTGAAAAAAATTGCTCGATAAAACGTTTCATCTTAAAAATTTTGGCTTTATTCCAATTACAGCTCTTATAGATTGGAATTGTAGCTAAAAGGCTAATACGTTACGTCTATCCCCAGTTCAGAACCTGAAAATATATTCGCTTACTAATACGGAGAGGGGGGGATTCGAACCCCCGATGAAGTTTACACCCCATAACTCCTTAGCAGGGAGCCGCTTTCAACCGCTCAGCCACCTCTCCAGAATGTCTATCGATTTTGAATTATAACAGATTTATCTGAGCTGACGGTAATGCTAGAGAAAATTTGGCGTAACTTAACTTTTTCTAAAGAATAGTATTTAGTTAACTGGCATGTGTTCTCGACAAATAACCCTCTGGTAGAGGCAAAAACTAATCAACTAAGTTAAATAAAATCATAGGTTTTTTGAGACTTGTTTTGATTTCTATTCAGGCTATGTTAATGCTTCCGTTATTTGTACCAGCTATTTAGTTCTAAATCTCACAGAATCAGCATGGGAGGGCAATCCTTCCGCCTGTGCCAAAATCTGAATAGTACTAGACATTTTCTTGAGGGCAGTTGGTGAGTATTGGATTAAACTGGAGTGCTTCATAAAAGTTTCCACTCCCAGTGGAGAAGCATAACGGGCTGCTCCCGAAGTTGGGAGAGTATGATTGGGTCCTGCTAAATAATCTCCCGTAGCTTCTGGAGTAGAGCTTCCCAGAAAAATTGCTCCTGCATGACGAATCGATTCTACTAAGCTCCAGGGATCAACCACCTCTAATTCAAGGTGTTCGGGAGCAAAAAGATTTGAGAGTTCTACTGCCTCCCTCAGAGAATCTACCACAACTATTAGACCATAATGAGCGATCGCTTTTTCAGTTAAAGTTTTACGGGGATGGTGGGCTAGTTGTTGAGTAACTTCCTGTTGAACCTGTTGAGCTAAACTACTACTGGTAGTCAGTAAAATAGCCGCTGCCATCGGGTCGTGCTCCGCCTGTGCTAGTAAGTCCGCAGCGACAAAAACTGGATTTGCCTCATGGTCAGCAATGACTAATACCTCTGAAGGACCAGCCAATGAATCAATTCCTACGGTACCATAAACCATTTTTTTGGCTAAAGTCACGTAAATATTACCAGGACCTGTGATCACATCAACTTTGGGAATTGTTGCAGTGCCATAAGCCAAAGCACTAACTGCCTGCGCCCCACCAACTCGATAAATCTCTTCTACTCCAGCTTCTTGTGCAGCTACCAACACCGCAGGGTTAATCTTGCCATCTGTTCCAGGGGGAGTAACCATCACAATACGCGGCACCTGAGCAACTTTGGCAGGAATCGCATTCATTAATACAGTGCTAGGATAAGATGCTCTGCCGCCAGGAATATAAAGTCCTGCACAATCTACAGGAGTA
>JBCCDL010000947.1:0-2410 GCA_039030815.1 Cyanobacteria bacterium P01_A01_bin.83
AGGTTGATAAGAGGGATGAAACCCTCGATCTTTGAGGGCGTGGGAAATTTTTTCGATCTCAGGTTCGTGACTGATAGGCGGAAAGGGATAGTCGCGATCGCTTGGGGGTTCGGTGGGGTCGAGTCCCCGTTTGCCACGTACGTCGTAGAGCTGTTCGCCTTTGGTATAGTAGGGTTCAAAATCTTGATATTTCAGGGGCCATTCAGGGGAAATACCACCTTTATGTTGGACTTCCTCAAAGTCCTGTTCCCGAAAGCGATACAATGCGCTACCGTAAAATTTAGTGTTCCCACCAACAAAGTAATGGGTACAAGGATTAAATGGTTTTCCGTCTTTGTCGTACCAATTTTCTGTGGTGCGATAGCGTTCTTTACCGTAAACTTCTTGAGAATCCCAATTGGCTTTTTCTTTGGGTAAAAAATTTCCCCGCTCCAGAACTAAGATTTTTTTTCCACTAGGAGCTAAAGTACGGGCTAGGGTGCCACCACCCGCACCCGTACCGATAATAATGACATCGTAATCTTGTTTAATCATGATAGTTCGTAGTTGATTGGCGATCGCTTAATTAGAATAGGGAGCCTTCTTTTCGAGGAACTGCTGTAAATTTTTGGCTGTTAGCTGTTTTTGGGCGCAGCGATGATTTAGTTCTAAAGCTCCAACCTGACGTAAAATTTTGTCCCCCCACTGAGGAAAGATTTGGATTAAAGCCTGAAAAACTCGGGCATTGATACCGTCGATGACAATTTCTTTGCGATTTTCGGCGATCGCCTGAATCACAGCATCAGCAACTACGGTCGGTTCAGCGACATCCGCCGCTTTGGGGGCGGTTATGTTGAGGGCATGATACATTCCTGCATTGGTATAGCCAGGACAAATCACCGATACACCCACATTGGTGGCGGCTAATTCCTGTCCCAAAGAATCAGCCCACATGATTAAGCCTGCTTTACTGGCAGAATAAATACTGTTGTAGGGCGCGCCCTTTTTTCCCGAACCCGAGGCAATATTAACAAGATGACCGCGATCGCGTTTGAGCATCCCAGGAAGCAGCAGACGGGTTAATTCCATCGGTGCTTGAAGATTAATCTTCAGGGTTTCTTGAATATCTTCTAGGGCATACTCTTGGAAGGGCAAAAACTTCTCGATCGCCGCATTATTGATTAAAATATCCACTGTACCTGCCTGCTGCTGGATTTTCTCAATTAAGATGGGCAATTCTGCTAATTGAGCCAGATCGAAGGGGATTGCTATAGCTTTACTACCAAGGCTTTCAACTTCGGCGCAAATTTTTGCTAATTCCTCAGGAGAACGGGAAATCCCTACCACCGTTGCCCCTTCTCTGGCTAAAGCGCGAGCGATATATTTGCCAATTCCACCAGAAGCTCCTGTAAGTAGGGCTGTTTTACCCTTAATTGTTTTCATCAACTTTTTTTAATTGCTAGTTATTAGTTCAATGCTGTTGAAGCGATGTTTGATTGCTTGGGGAATAAGCTCGCTCCAAAATATTGGTCAAAATATCCACCGCTTCAAACACCCCTCGGTTTTTATAGGCTGCAACTTTGGCTTGATAATGAGGCAGAATATTTGGCTGAAGTAATTTGGCTACCGCCGACTCGATTTCACTAAAGTTTTTGATAGCAATGCCCATGCCCTTGTCCTCTAGCCAGTCCGCGCTGGCTCGTTCCTGAAACAAGGTGGTAGTCTGGTTACACTCGGTAATCACGGGTAGCTTCATTGCGATCGCCTCACTAATGCCCACGCTTCCTGGTTTGCCAATAAAAAAGTCGCACAGGTGCATGTAGTTGGGAAGTTCTTTAGTGAATCCCGTAACATATTTGCGATATCTAGTAGGGAGCCGATTTAAGTCCGCCGCTAGCTGTTGATTGCGCCCACAAATAAAAATTAGCTGAAGCTCTAGCTCAGATTGGTTTAATCTCTGGGCAATTTGCTCCATCTCTGGCGATCCTTGGGTGCCGAATAAAACTAATCCCGTGGGCAGTTCGGGGTCTAACCCCAAATGCTGTCTTGCTTCGTGGGGCTCACCCGTCACTGGCTGGCTAAAGCGAGGATGAATTACAACTCCAGAAGTCTCAAAAATGCTCTCGTCTTTATAACCAAATCCCCGTGCTTGCTCGACGGCAAGGGAAGAAGGGCATATTAGTAACTGCTCTTGAGGCTCAAGCCAAAAGTGAGGGGGGCAGTCGGCAAAATCCGTCATCAGCGTTACATAAGGAACTTGTGGTAGTTCCCGCTGCAAGCTCTTAAATAAAAGCCGATTGACAAAGGGCATGAGAGAAACCACCAGGTCTGGTTGCTCTTTTCGCCAGTAGTTTATTAAACGTCTACGCCAAGCTCGATCACGCAGTCGAATTTCCAGCTTAAACGAGGGTACTAACAACGAATCGTTAAT
>JBCCDL010000948.1:0-2393 GCA_039030815.1 Cyanobacteria bacterium P01_A01_bin.83
CTCTAGTTCTTGCTCTTCGTCATTGTCTAACCTTATTGGTTTGGGAGCTAATCTTGACATTTGCTCTTTTTTATAATCTTGCTTTCCTACCAATTTTACTCTTAATTAATGGT
This sequence comes from Cyanobacteria bacterium P01_A01_bin.83, assembly GCA_039030815.1. GTDB lineage: Bacteria > Cyanobacteriota > Cyanobacteriia > Cyanobacteriales > Xenococcaceae > Waterburya. Next base: position 114 of record JBCCDL010000948.1, read on the forward strand.
AGTTTTATCTACGCCCACGTCCACTAGTTTCTTGATTGAATAATTTTAGATGAGAACTAGTTTGAGCTATTTCAGCAAATCCAGCATTTTTAAGTTGTTTGATAACTTGTTTTGCAGCTAATCTAGGAGTAGGGGGAGACATTCAATTATTATCTCTACAAAACTAATTCGATTTGTTCAGAGGTCGAATTATTTGAATATAAATCATCTGGAATAGGCTCAAGCATCAAATTGATTGCATCTTTCAAATTGGCGATTGTATCTTGTTTTGTATCACCAAAAGCGGATGCGACCGATATGTCGTCTTACGGCATATCGCACGCGCACCAAGAAGAGGAAACGAAATTAAGTTCTGGACAAGTAGCAGAGTAAGACTGTGCTGATTCATCCCATTCAATAATTGCTCTGATAATCATCAGTTTATAAAATGCGGAAGCGTAACTAATACTTATATAGTGTAACTATTAAATATACTTAATATAAGTGTCAAAATATTCTCAGGTACAAATCTATCTACTGCGATCATTCGGCTACGGACTACATTGTAATCGTATTTTATCAGTCAGAAGTGCGATCCTAAGGCTACGCGTAGCGTAATCGCTTTATTGTTCAAGGCTTTATTTTAGAAGCTTATTGTACTCCATCAGTTTACAAGCGATAGTCTGCAAAAGTTTAAACAGAAACTTGAGTTTCTATATATTCAATAGCACTCTTCAGGTTGAGGAATCTCATCACCATCTTCGATCATTCCTTCTAAATGAAACTCTACTGCTTCTTTAATTAAATTTTTAACCTCTTCCACTGTGTCTCCAACTGCTACGCATCCTGGCAAATCTGGAACATATGCACCATAGCTATTCTCACCTTTCTCTATAATTGCTGCATAGCGCATGATTAAGTCTCCTCATTTAGTTGAGCTTGTTGTAAAATACTCTTCAATGTCCCAACGCCGAACATCTTTACTGGGTTTACCTGCTACTGTCACTTTACCTTCTTTTAATGGGTGTTTATATTGTCTGTGGCTTCCTCTTGTTTTTGCCAAATATCATCCATCTTGTTCTAATTTTTTAATTACATCTTTTATTTTCACTTGTATGTGCTATTTATTTGTTTAACAAACAGTTTCTTAAAGCCAACTTAAATATTATTGAGATGCAAACCAGAAACATAAATTAAACATCTCCAAACAAGCCTTTTGCCAGATAAGATTTTAGTCTCTCCAGGTTGAAGATGGGCAAAGACGATATAAAGGTGTATGACCGTTCAATTGATGAATCATCGATTAGCTTTACAAAGCTAAAGTTTTTGCAGTTGCATTTCTATGGTACCTCACACACTGTTCCTAGTGCAGTTTTATACACTAAAGAGCATTGAGTTACCTGCATCATTGATATTTCGACGTTGTGCTAGTTAGTAATCTGGCTCAATTAAGACAGTGGAGTTTTGTTGTAATAGTTTCCCCCAATCAATGTTAAATGTTTACTAAAACTATCAACTGTTCAAGCTTAAGTCTTTACAGACTGAGGAACTTCTGCTTCTGGAGTAACACATTGCAAATATTGATCTATCACATTGTCAGTAGCACCAACCATCTTAATTTGCCCCTGTTCGAGCCAAATGGTTTTATGGCAGTTTTGACGGATTAACGGCATCGAATGAGAAACCAGCAGTACCGTAACATGATCTTGCCAAAACTCTTCCATCCTTTGACTACACTTATTTTTAAAGCTAACGTCTCCTACCGATAGCACCTCATCCAAGATTAAGATATCAGGTTTTACGTCAGTAGCGATCGCAAATCCTAAACGAGCCGTCATTCCTGAAGACAAGCCTTTAACAGGAACCAGAGCATAGTCTTCTAATTCGGCAAATTCTAAAATATGTTTAGCTCTGGCTCTCATTTGGGTCTGAGAATAGCCCAGCATCACCCCATAGAGGATAATATTATCTATAACAGCCAACTCGCAGTCAAAACCTGCTCCTAACTCAATTAGAGGCGCAATTTTTCCCTTTACCCTAACGCTACCAGTGGTGGGACGAAGAATACCTGAAATCAGCTTGAGCATGGTGGATTTTCCCGAACCATTGGCGCCAATGATGCCAATTTTTTCACCTCGTTCAATGGTTAAGCTAATGTTGTTTAAGACAATTTTTTTGGCTGGATGTCGATACTTTCCTTCTAAAAAAGAAAGTAAAGTTCTTTTTAAATCGTAGGAAAACTCTTCTTGAGTTCTACGCCATAGAGACACTTCTTCTAATCTAATCGATTCTTGCATGATC
>JBCCDL010000949.1:0-2384 GCA_039030815.1 Cyanobacteria bacterium P01_A01_bin.83
AGCGATCGCGTTACCACTATTAAAAACGTCCAACAAGCGGGCATTACCACCTGTTCTGGGGGGATTCTCGGGATGAATGAAACTGATGATGATATTATCGATTTGGCTTACGCTTTACGAGAATTAAACGTTACCAGCGTCCCTATTAACTTTTTGATTCCCATTGCAGGCACTCCTTTAGCCGAGGTTAATCAGCTTAATCCCCGTCGTTGCTTACGGATTCTCAATTTATTTCGCTTTATTTTACCTCAACAAGAAATTAGAATTGCTGGAGGAAGAGAAGTTCATTTGCGATCGCTCCAGGTAATGGGTTTATACCCTGCTAATTCTATCTTTGTGGGGGATTACCTTACCACTGTAGGGCAAGCTGCTAGCAATGATTTAGCCATGATTCGCGATGCAGGATTTGTACTAGAAAATCCCGATGGTTCGGTTATGGAGTCACAAAGCCAGCAGTTGAACGTGGAATTTAAGCAATCAGCATTGTCTTCAGACTCAGTTTAATAATTATTAAAATAGCTAACCGCTTCGCGGTTTAATATCTGCGGTCGCGTTCTAGATCGTAGATTACCTTCTCGTGATACCACAAATAACTTTTGCCTGGATGATTCTTACGAGCATTTCTCAGTAATCTCAAGGCAGTTTGTTTGTCTCCTCCCAATAGCCTTAGCAATTCCTGATCTCGACTGCGATCAAGCTTAGGCTTTCTTCGTTGCTTTTTAATTTGCTGGTAGAAAAGATATATTAAGGCGATCGCTATTAACCACAGAAAAATAATTATAAAATCCATACTTTGATTAAAACTAGCAATCAACAGTTTTATGAGATTTGTTCTCTTTAATATTTTTCCCAATCAAAGTAGATAAACTATAGGATAAACAGACTAATAAAACGAGAGAAATAAGTCGGCGATCGCTCTTCTCTAGTCACTTCCAGATTGTAATATATAGTCGTTCTAATTAATTGACCTACGATTCTAATTTATTCGTTCGGGGAATTAGGGATTGACAAAGGCGCATAGTGAGTACATGCGGACAAGTACATGCGGGTAAACCCTTTGTTTGTTCGGACTTGCTTAGTCTACGACTTGCGACCCGACCGCAACCAACCCATGTATTGGGAACAGGGAACTCCAAAGTAGCACTCTTTTACGCTTTGGTTTTTATTTGGAATGACTATCAATAAATTCCTGCCATCGATAATACTCCTGCCACTGTCTACCCTTACGCTCTTTCTATCTCTGAGTCTCTGTGCCTCTGTGTGCAATTATAGTCGTTCTAATTAATTGACCTATGATTCCGAAAGATGAGATTTATAACTAAAGAAAGTTTTTCTAACCTCTCAAGCTTGATAAGCTGCCATGGCATGATAAATTCAGCATAAAGGAGTAAAACTTTTGTTAGATCAAAAAGCCAAGAAAGTAATGCTACGCAAGATTCCTCATGGACTTTATATTTGTGGAGTCAAGGAAGGAGAAGAAATGAACGGTTTTACCGTAAGCTGGTTGATGCAATCATCTTTTAATCCTCCTTTAGTAGTAAACTGTGTCAAAAAAGGGACAACCTCCCATGAAATGATTAAGAACACTCAGGTGTTTGCCATAACTTTTCTCGAAGTAAAGCAGAAAGACATAGCAGAATCTTTTTTCAAACCAAAAGCTCGTGTTGGCAATAAGTTTGAGGATGTAGAATTTTACGAGGGAGAAGCAACAGGATGTCCTATTCTCAAAGATTCCTTGGGATACATTGAATGTAAGGTAGTTGGCACAGTAGAAGAAGGTGATCATACTGTGTATGTAGGAGAAGTTATTGCTTCGGGAATTCATCGCGAAGGCGATCAACTACTGTTATCTGATACCGACTGGCAATATGGCGGTTAGGTTCTAATTTTAGAGAGAAATTTTAGAAAAAGGCTTATCCAAAGTTAAAACAGTCACTTAGCAATATTGAGCTAAAGCATCAGTATGACTTAATTGAAGCACCATTAGTACACATGAGTTACTCACTACAGAGGGAATGATAGTGAGTAACCACGGGGTTTGAATAACTCAAAGCATTGCTATGTTATATCATTTCAGTTTTTAACCAAGACACATAATTTATTGGTTTTAGCTTTTAGCTTTTAGTTTTTAGCTATGAGTTATCTGTCTCAATCAAAAAGTAGACCTCTTGCACGAATAATTTTGTAAATGCCCAAACACAATTTAGGATGTGCGATTTAGAAAATTAATACTAATCGCTGAAACCTTAAAATTTCGTATTTATGCAAGAGGTCTAGTAAACTGATGTTAGCCATTTGCTAACATGCTGTTAATGTAAGATATCAATTACCAAAATTCAATGGTGGTGATAAATTTTAAAGCGATCGCTTTAAAGAAATTCGCA
>JBCCDL010000950.1:0-2382 GCA_039030815.1 Cyanobacteria bacterium P01_A01_bin.83
CTGGACTGGCGGGAACGGAAACTGCCTGGGCAATCAGAGCGTCGGGGGTGTGAAACTTGTTTCATGTCTAGATAGTGGGTGCAAAATCTTGAAAAAGAAAATAACCAGGAAGACCTAATCGTGAGGTTAGGGAAGCCCAGACTGTATTGCTTGCAATCAGTGTGGGAGGATGTCACTATTAGACAAGCGGTGCGACCCTTGTGAGGCTTCCTCAGCTAAGGGTAGCGCACCAAGCCTCAATTGTCTTGGTAGTAAATTCTAATTATGCTCCAATTTCTGCCAGATAACGGTGTACGAACATAATGGCGATCGAACCTTCTCCTACCGCTGAGGCTACCCGCTTGATAGAATTGTAGCGAATGTCTCCAGCCACAAAAATACCTGGTACACTAGTTTCCAATAAAAACGGATCGCGATCGCGATTCCAACCCTTAAAATCAGCACATTTCTTCAAGTCATCTCCAGCATAGATATAACCTACGTCATCCCGAGACACTACACCTTCAAGCCAATCGGTTACTGGTTTGGCTCCAATAAATATAAATAAGAAATTTGCCTTGATCTGCTCAGTCTCACCTGTTTTATTATAAAGAAGAGTTAGCTCTTTGAGACTTTTTTCTCCCCGCGCTTCGAGTACTTCCGTATGAGTTTTTACCTCAATATTATCGGTAGCATCAATTTGTTCAATTAAGTACTGAGACATACTTTTGGTTAGAGAATCACCCCGCACTAGCAATGTCACCTTAGCGGCATACTTAGAAAAATACATAGCCGCTTGTCCAGCCGAATTTGCCCCACCAACTAAATAAATATGTTCATCCTTGCAAGATATTGCCTCAGTTTTCGCCGCGCCATAGTATACCCCTCGACCCGTCAAGCGATTGCATCCAGGCAAATTTAATCTACGCCAGTTAACCCCTGTAGCAATCAGAATGGCATGGCAGTTAATTTCGCTGCCGTCGGCTAGAGTAACAATCCGATAAGGATCTTTGAGGGTGATTTTGACAACTTCTTGGGGAGTTAAGATTTCCACCCCAAAGCGCCTAGCTTGGGTAACACCCCTTCTGGCTAGGTCGTCCCCACTCAAACCTACGGGAAACCCCAGATAGTTTTCAATGCGCGAACTGGAGCCTGCCTGCCCTCCAGGAGCAGAACGTTCAACCATTACTGTACTCAAGCCTTCTGAAGCTCCATATACCGCTGCTGCCAATCCCGCAGGACCACCACCAACAATCACCAAATCATAAAAAGGCTTTTCGGCATGAGTTTGAAGTCCAATTTTCCCAGCCACTTCTAAATTGCTCGGTTCTTCTAAGCGATCTCCATTAGGAAACAAAACCACAGGAAGTTTCGGTTTACCTTCTTTCGATAGATAGTCAATCAACTCGTTTGCTTCGGGTTCAGTTTCCACGTCGAGCCATTGATAGGGGACTTGATTGCGGGCTAAAAAATCCTTAATATTGTGCGAGCATGGAGACCAGCGATCGCCAATTACCCTAATTCCTTCAAAAGCAGGGCGATATATCGCTAACCAATCTGTCAAAAGATCGTCCAAAACTGGATATAACTTTTCTTCTGGAGGGTCCCAAGGCTTGAGGAGATAATAATCTAAACGAGCAGTATTAATTGCTTTAATCGCGGCATCGGTATCGGCATATGCCGTTAACAACACTCGTTTAGCTTTGGGAAACATTGGTGCTGCCTTGGAGATAAAATCTACTCCATTCATACCAGGCATACGCTGATCCGTCAGAAATAAAGCCACCGACTCATTACGCAGTTTAAGCTGTTCTAAAGTTTCGAGGGCGCTGGCTCCAGAATTGGCGCGGACAATGCGAAAGCGATCGCCGTACTGATTTCTCAGATCGCGAGAAATCGCCTGTAATACTGCGGCATCGTCATCGATAGTCAAGATTGTTGGTTTAGCCATAATTCAATTAAGAATTAGTTGATGAATAATAAATAGTTAGCAGCTTACTGTGAGAACTACTTGAGAGAAGTTAACTTAGCAGCGTCGTCTGACAGACCGCAAGAGCCTTAGGAATTTACCGTATGAACTACTTCATAAAGATGATATTCATTTTCGGCAATGCCATCCCAATAAGGTTGCTCTTTGCTAAATCCTGGTTTTTTAGTTAAGTTTTTGATCGCTTCTGGGTTTGACCATTGTCCATAGTTGATGACTCTAGTACCGTCGAGACTACGGTGGAATGTAGCTGAAATCAAGCCTGGTTGCTCCATTGCGGGCTGTAGATGCTCTTTTGCTAGTTCGACCATTTTCGGCTGATTTTCGCCAGGCATCCTAAATTCGGCAAAGTGAGCCAGATACTCACCTTCTTTAATTTCAGGGGTGCCTACTTTAGAAGCTGATGCCACAATTTC
>JBCCDL010000951.1:0-2380 GCA_039030815.1 Cyanobacteria bacterium P01_A01_bin.83
AGAGGGAGAAGAAGTTTTTACTACTGTCATTGCTGATGGAGTAGACTACCGCGCTAACCCCGCGCAAAGCCAAGTAGTTACCAATCTATTAGACGGGATTATTTCCACCGACCTACCGATCATTAGTTTATTTGCTGAACTTACTGAAGTTGAAGAAGGACAGCAGATTGAGTTTAACTTTGGCTTGAGTGAACCAGTCCCCACAGATGGTTTAACGGTTGTTTTAGACCTGGTAGAAGATACCGATCCTCTGCCAGGAGATACCAATTTCTTTGTTGAAGGCAGCGAAAACGTGACTGACTTTGAATTGATTATCAATGAAGAGTCTGGTTTAATCCAACAGGCATTAGTGACATTAGCACCAGGGGCTAGCGAAGCAACTCTACTCAACGATATTATTGCCGACGAGGCAACTGAAGGAGAAGAAAGTATCAGTTTTGCTTTAGCCGAGTCAGATGAATACGAGATCGACCCAGAAATCAATGCAGCTAGCTATACGATTCTCGATACTTCCACCGACCTACCGATCATTAGTTTATTTGCTGAACCTACTGAAGTTGAAGAAGGGCAGCAGATTGAGTTTAACTTTGGCTTGAGTGAACCAGTCCCCACAGATGGTTTAACGGTTGCTTTAGACCTGGTAGAAGATACCGATCCTCTGCCAGGAGATACCAATTTCTTTGTTGAAGGCAGCGAAAACGTGACTGACTTTGAATTGATTATCAATGAAGAGTCTGGTTTAATCGAACAGGCATTAGTGACATTAGCACCAGGGGCTAGCGAAGCAACTCTACTCAACGATATTATTGCCGACGAGGCAACTGAAGGAGAAGAAAGTATCAGTTTTGCTTTAGCCGAGTCGGATGAATACGAGATCGACCCAGAAATTAATGCAGCTAGCTATACGATTCTCGATACTTCTACCGATTTGAATACTTCTACTTCTACCTCAATTTCTTTTGAACTAGAAGATTTATTAATTCCTGCAAGGGATGCAGTGGTTGATGTTACCTTCGATCTAGACTATATCTCAGGAATAGATGACAGCGAGTTTTTGCCAGTTGGCGCGATCGCCGATTCAATTGAGGACTATCTGGCTAACGAACCTAGTGATGGTGACTTTTTTGAAGTGATAACAGAAGACCTCGGCGAATTTTTGGTAAGTGATTCTGGTTTGGGTATTGACACAGTAGCTGAGTTAATTACTGTAGAGTTGGATATAGAACCTAATTCTGTAATACCTTTCCCCTTCGCAGTGGCATCTACTATTGAGGTAGCTGAAATTTAATCCCTAGCAGGCGATCGCTTGGAAAATCTTTATGGCTTGACGTTTTTGTTTTTGTTCGATCCCACATACTGTAACTTCATACACGAATAGTCATCGGGCGATCGCCTTGATCAATCTAGAGGATATAGACCAAGGGCAAAGACTTGGTCTAAAAGAAATGTATCCGCTCTAAAAATCTCTACAATAATTAATATTAAAAAAATTATGATACCAACAGTTAGTATTTCTCCAGAAACTGTAACTGCTAACGAAGGGGAAACCTTTGCTTGGAACATTAGTTTAGATCGACCTGCCCCGTGAGGGAGGTTTATCTTTGTTTTTACCCATCACAGATAACAATGACTCTGCACCAGAAAATGTCAATTTTTTTGTAGAGGGTAGCAGTAATATTGCCGAGTTTGATTAGGACACTATAAAAGTTGTTAGTTCGTTATTTGCAAGTAGCAAGTAGCAAGTAGCCCTTCGGGTATGTCCTTCGGACACGCTTTGCGAACGACAGTTTGCTACATGCGGACAAGTCCTTTGTGCCGAGAAAGGCACAGCCTCCGAAGGAGGCAGGCGCGGCTAGCGCCGCTTTGGGCGAACGCCCTGTCCCGCATCTGACCCGTCCACCGCAACTATCTCACAAGTAGCAAGTTCAAAAAGTGTCAAACACCTTAATGCGTAATGCTCTAGCTGAAATTTAATTTATAGCTAGAGCGATCGCTATTTTAGGGGAGAAATTAATTAACTGACCTTACGCAAAACAGCGATCAAATAATAGTTTCAAGCAAGTATGAAAGCAGATCAATTAATCCTTTACCCCTTACCCCTACATGCGGGCAAGCCCTTTGTCCTTTACCCAGCCTTCACAGATTAATTAGTGGGTAACGTCAGTTAATTAAAAAAAAGGTGGGTTATTGTCACCCACCTCAATAATTAAATTAACATTGCCTTTACTTGTTATTTAGTTAACATCTCAGCCGATAACTTTTTAAAAACTAATCTTTCGTCTTCTACGTCTACAAAGATGGTGTCACCAGGATGATATTCGCCTCTGAGGATTGATTTAGCGATCGCCGTTTCTAAATATCTTGATATAGCGCGTTTTAG
>JBCCDL010000952.1:0-2375 GCA_039030815.1 Cyanobacteria bacterium P01_A01_bin.83
AACCCACATTCCGCACTTCAGAGTGTAGCATAAAAAGTTACAAAAATATTCTCCGATACGAGTAAATAAAGTTACTCAGAATACTTAAGTGCATTGGTATCCAGAAATAAATCTTTCTATTGGTTATAAACACGCTTGCTAATGGTTTTTTGTAACCTCGCTTATGAAGGATTATTTTTTAGCGTCAACTTGCAATACTTTGAGTGAGATAATTTAAAAAACTCAATTTTATTGTAGAAGTAAAAAAAATGTCTTTAACATCAAAAGCAGAAATAAAAAATATCGACCATCTTGGAATAGTCGCTGGGCTAATTGATGAAATAGGAATAGTTGAAACAATTAATTCAAAACTAGGAATAGACCCTCGTGAGAAGATTTCAGCGGGGATATTAGTAAAAGCTATTTTAATAAATGGATTAGGATTTGTATCAAGACCTTTATATTTATTTAACCAGTTTTTTGATAATAAAGCAATCGAAATATTATTGGGAGAAGATGTGGAAAGTGATTATGTAAATGACGATAAAATTGGAAGAGTTATGGACAAATTATATAAATATGGTTTGAATAATCTGTTTATAGAAATTGTATTATCAGTAATTAAAAAATTTAAAATAGACACGAAATATTCACATTTAGATGCAACATCATTCCATTTGCATGGGAAATACAACAGTGAAGAGAATAAGGATAAATCTTCAGAAATACTTAGAGAAAGACCAATAATAATAACTAAAGGCTATTCTCGTGACCACAGACCAGACTTAAAACAAGTAGTTTTAGACTTAGTAACAAGTGGTGATGGTGATTTACCGTTACTAATGAGGGCTGGAGATGGTAATGAAGCAGATAAAGCCGTATTTGGAAAAATATTAGTCGAGTTTAAAAAGCAAATAGTTTTTGATAGCATTATGGTGTGTGATAGTGCATTATATAGTCAAGAAAATATCCAACTAATCCAATATATAAAATGGATAAGTAGAGTTCCAATGACTATCAAAAAAGCTAAAGAACTAGTTCAATCGGTAGAAATAGAAGAAATAGACTCAGAAGAACGAAAAAAAAGAGCAGATTTGAATTTAGATGGGTATAAGTGGAAAGAAGAAATAGTCAATTATGGTGGAATTAAACAAGTTTGGCTAATAGTAGAAAGTGAGAAAAGGGAAAATAGTGATTTAGAAAAACTAGATAAGAAACTGAAAAAAGAAAGAGAAAAAGTTGAAAAGCTTTTAAAAGAGTTAAGAAAAGAAGATTTTGAAACTCCAGAACAAGCCAGGTATAAATTAAAAGGAATCAATAGAAAACTGAAGCTATTTGGGATTAAAGAAGTTAACCTTATTGAAACTAAGGCTTCACGTAATAAAACTGTTTACAAAATGGAAGGAGAAGGTTATGAAAAAACAGAAGAGATAGAAATACGAAGAAAACAAGCAGGAAGATTTATTTTAGCAACTAATTTGGTTGACGATGACAAATTACAACCAGAAGAAATTATCACAAATTATAAAAATCAACAATCTTGTGAACGAGGATTTAGATTTCTGAAAGACCCGCTGTTTTTTGCTGATAGTTTATTTGTTGAAAATCCTGAAAGAATAGAGACTATGTTGTTTTTAATGTCTTTATGCTTGTTAGTTTATAACCTCGGTCAAAGAGAACTGAGAAGCAACTTAAAAAGAGCCAAAATCGGAATCAAGAATCAACTAAGGAAGTTAACAGATTCTCCTACATTAAGATGGGTTTTTCAATGTTTTCAAGGTATTCATCTTTTAACCTTAAACGGAATTAATCAAATTGTTAATCTAACTGATGAGCGCAATTTTATCTTGAATTACCTACCATCATCTTGTCAAAAATACTATCTACTTACTTGCGGATAAACCTACTCTCTTAAGGATGAATCACAATTTATAAATCTCGATACGGAACGTTTATTGTTCCAAAATTTTCTAGTGCTTAAATAATCTCTATTTCTGAGTTAAATATTTTACTTTTGATATTTTTTCTTTCTTCATCATATTCATAAAGTATTTACTACTTAATTATCCTTACTTTTTGCTTTTATATTCACTGTAATCTTTTCGTACTTCAGATTGAAGTGCGGAATGTGGGTTACAATACTCCCTGAGAATTTAATTCAGGACTTCTGCCAATCTTCCAAAGCAGCAATTACAAAACTAGCTGCGGGATGACTAAGAAATTGTTCAAAAGCTTTAACACCGCCAACTTTTAAAGCAATACCGTTGCCGTTAAGCCTGAAAATTCCAAATAGCGTAGGTTGGGTTGAGGAACGTAGACGCGGAGCGGCTTCTCGGAGAGTAACCCAACATTATCAATGTTTTGTTGGGTAACGCTCAAGCTCTACCCAACCTACA